>NZ_VOZC01000017.1:0-60958 GCF_013419975.1 Acinetobacter sp. YH12041
GGTGCATTCTAGAGGATTTCAGAATCATTGCAACCCCCAATTCACTATATTTTTCACGTATGTATCTTTTTTCTACGAATTTCGTTAAAAAATCGCTTTTTTATCTAAATTTTGAGCATTTTTCTTCAATAAAAGCCGTATTTATTGCAATTCAATTTAAAACAGTAAAATTTATTAAGACCTGATAACTATCAAAAAACTGTGATTTTTAAATAAGACCGTACAATTTAAGGGCTGTATCCAGAATTTTCCGAAACTTTCTTATATCAGCTTACACATTTTGCTGTTTTCTATCCGACTTATATATATGGAGCTTTTTTTAAGATCAAAATCCTTGCTGAATACAGATTTTTTCTTAACACCCGCTTTTAAGAAGCAAAAATGAGGATATGATCTTTCTAGATTTCAGATCATCCAGAAAGCTTACTTAAGTGCAGAAGAATAAGCCAGAAGATTAAAATCGTTTAAGCCACATTTGAGTATCTATCTTTTACCCAATGCTGCATCACTTCCTCAATCACTTCTTTCTTGCCATTGTAATCTTCAGCAGCAAACAATAATTTGGCCCGACGTGGCAGACGTTCTTTGACTAATGAAAAGAGTAAATAGTGGGAGGCAAGATCTAATTGCTGAAATAAGGTCTGTGCCTGATCAAAAGATTTTTGTTTCTGCTCAGCAGACTCATATTCGAAGAGAAAACGCAAAATGAAATTGATGTCTTCATCAAACATCTGTTCAGTCTGGTATTGATACACCTTATTTACCTTTCTTTTTATAGATGGATTGAGATTCAAAAATGATTCATTTATCTCATTATAGATTTAGCTTTAATCCCAGCTGATTCATCCATCTTTGTTTTGAATTTATTGAAGATTGAACATATAGCCAGACAACACCAATAAAAAAGGAAGAGATCTCTCCCAAAATCTCTTCCTTAGAATTGAATCTTTACCCGATCCATTATGTCATTATTATAGTTATTCACATTATATTAACTTGTCTCTTTACTTAGAGACCTGATCAATTATGGAGTTGTCTGTTATTGATCATTACCCTCTAGATATGCTTTTCACGGAATCTCTAGACGAATAAATCTTATACACAAAAAACCAGAAATGCAAGCCAAATGGCAAAATTTAAATGTTGTTTTTATAAGGTTTTTTTTGAATTTCTATATTTATATAATTCATATACAACTTAAAAAATAAAAGCAGGCAGAAGCCTGCTTTTATTTCAATAACTTAGAACCAGGCTTAGTCGACGAAGGTCACTTTTGCAATTGCTTTTTTGCTAGCCTGGATAATTAAAGTTACGTTCTCTTTCACAGAAAAAGACGCATCAACCGGTTTCCAGTCCACTTTTACAGTGCCGCGACCTAAGGCATCTTTAGCTTGAGCAGCATTTTTGGTTAAGCCAGCTTCACGTAAAATTGAAGTAATGAAGATTTCACCACCAAATTCGCCACGTGAAATGGTCACTTCTGGCGTACCTTCAGGCAGCTCACCTTCAGTAATGATATTACCTGCACCTTTATGGGCGTGAGCAGCAGCTTCAGCACCGTGGAAACGTTCCACCAGTTCCAGCGCAAGGATGCGTTTCACTTCCTGCGGGTTACGGCCTTCTTCGATTTCTTTCAGCAAGCCTTGAATTTCTTCTATAGATTTGAAGCTGAGCAGATCGAAATAACGCTCAATCAATGAATCCGGCATAGACAGTACTTTCTGGTACATCGCGCCCGGTGCATCAAATACACCAATATAGTTGCCTAAAGATTTAGACATCTTGTTCACACCATCCAGACCTTCAAGAATTGGCACAGTAATGCACACCTGCGCTTCCTGGTTATAACGGCCTTGTAGAGTACGGCCCATCAACAGGTTAAAGGTCTGGTCTGTACCCCCTAACTCCACGTCAGCTTCTAAAGCAATTGAGTCATAACCTTGAACCAGTGGATATAAGAATTCGTGAATCGCAATCGGTTGCTGGTTGTTATAACGCTTGGTGAAGTCATCACGCTCTAACATACGTGCAACTGTTTGTTGTGATGCCAATTGAATCAAATCAGCTGCAGTTTTTTGTGCAAACCATTCCGAGTTAAACACGACTTTGGTTTTGTTTGGATCAAGAATTTTAAATACTTGTTCCTGATAGGTTTTTGCGTTTTCTAGTACCTGCTCGCGTGACAATGGCGGGCGGGTTGCACTCTTACCAGTCGGGTCACCGATCATCGCAGTATAATCCCCGATCAGGAAGTACACTTCATGACCCAAGTCCTGGAATACTTTTAATTTATTGATTAAAACTGTATGACCTAAGTGCAGGTCCGGTGCAGTTGGGTCAAAACCCGCTTTAATTTTTAAAGGACGATTCTGCTTTAATTTCTTCAGAAGGTCTTCTTCGGAAATAATTTCGTGGGTGCCTCGTTGAATGAGGGCAAGTTGTTCTTCAGCCGGCAGGAAATTTGACATCACAAAATCCAAATACATCAGTTATTCAATTTGTGCGATATACTAACACTTTTTCAGCACATTGCAGGCTTAAGAATAATCATGACAGCGATCTATATTGGGGTAATGACCGGCACAAGCATGGATGGTGTCGATATTGTTGCTGCTTCTTTTGATCCACTTCAGCTTCATGCCACCCTCACCTTGCCTTTTGATCCCGATCTTCGTGATGAATTGATGGCGTTAACTTTGCCAGATGACAATGAAATCGACCGCATGGGCAAAGCTGATGTCGCATTGGCACAAATGATTGGTCATGGCATCAATACGCTGATTAAAGAAAATAATTTAGATCGATCTCAAATCAAGGCAATTGGCTCGCATGGCCAGACCATCCGTCATCGCCCCGAACATGGTTTTACCCTGCAAATTGGTGATCCGAATATTATTACCGAAATCACCCAGATTCCGGTCATTTCCGATTTCCGTCGTCGTGATCTGGCTGCTGGCGGCCAAGGCGCACCTTTGGTTCCCGCTTTCCATCAAGATATTTTCCAGCATGACAGCATTCACCGTGTGATTCTGAATCTGGGCGGCATTGCCAATGTGAGTATTCTGCCGGCAGGTCAACCAGATCAGGTCTATGGCTTTGATACTGGGCCTGCCAATATTCTGATGGATGCCTGGTGTCAGCGTTATACTGGCCAGCCCTTTGATGAAAATGGTAACTGGGCTGCTTATGGCACGCCAATCCGTAGCCTATTGGACCGTTTACAGGAACATGAATTCTTCTCAAAAGAGCCACCGAAAAGTACCGGCCGCGAAGACTTTAATCTGGAATGGCTGGATGAACAGATTGCTGACTGGCGCAATGACCTTCAATATGATGAACTTGAAGATACACCAGAGAATGTGCAAGCTACTTTAATGAAGCTCACTACCCGTGCGATTAAAAAAGCCATTTACCGTTCCGGTCTGGATACCGGTGAAGTTTATGTTTGTGGTGGTGGTGCCTATAATTCACATTTATTGGAACAGTTACGCTGGCGTTTGCGTAAACATCATTGGAGCGTACAAACCACAGCCGACCTTGGCTTAAATCCGACTTGGGTGGAAGGCACAGCTTTTGCCTGGCTGGCGATGCGTTTTATGAATCAACTCAGCGGCAATCTGCCGGCTGTGACAGGTGCATCAGGTTATCGCGTTCTGGGTACAATTACCTCTGTATAAGAGCAGCTTTAAGCTCACTATATATAGTTATAAAAAAGGTCTGCATATTTGCAGACCTTTTTTATAATGAAGAATCATATTTAGATCATGTCTAAATTCTTCCTAACGCATCATGAGTTTGGCATTTTCATTTCTAAATGCACGCAGGATTTGCTGTCCTGCACGACCGGTCGGGCTTAAACCCAGACGGTTCTGTTCCTGACGAATCGCCTGACGGGTTTTATCCCCAATTAGACCATCTACCTCACCAATATCATAGCCACGGTTTAACAGGAATTGCTGGATCTCGCGACGTTCCGCACGTGACGTACCCGGATCATCGGTTGGCCAAGCTGCCTGGATGCTTCCTTTACCTTGTAAGCGGTCAGATAAATGTGCAATCGCTAAAGCATAACTTTCTGCTGCATTATAGCTATAAATGGCATCAAAATTCTTAAAGACTAAAAATACCGGGCCATTTTCACCTGCAGGTGCCAATAAGCCAGCCTGAGAAGATTCTGATAAATTGCCCTGCAATGGCGAAGTACCGTCAGCGCGCACCACACCACGGTTCATCCAGCTACTCAGTGATTTTTTATTGCGTCGGCCTTCGCCTGAAACAGACATGCCTTGTGGAATTTTTACTTCAAAGCCCCAAGGTTGGCCAGTCTGCCAGCCACGTTTTTTCAGGAAATTGGCTGTAGAAGCCAGTGCATCAGGAATACTGCCGACTAAATCACGACGACCATCCCCATCAAAATCTACCGCTAGTTCATCATAGGTTGATGGCATAAACTGGGTGTGACCAAATGCGCCTGCCCATGAACCTTTGAGCTGGCTTTCATAGACATCGCCACGCTGTAACAGTTTCATAGTGGTGAAGAACTCACCACGGAAATAACTTTGACGACGACCTTCACAACTCAAAGTACCCAAGGCCTGTAATAAAGGATACTTCCCGGAAATGTCTCCAAAATTACTTTCTACGCCCCATACGGCTACGATGGTTTCTGCCGGCACTCCATAGGCTGCGCTAATCCGGTTTAATACCTCACGATGTTGCTGCAGTTTTTGTCGACCCAGCTGTACACGTTCTTCATCCACTAGTCCGGACAGATAATCCCAGATTGGGGTCGAAAACTCAGGCTGATAATTCAACTTTTCAATCACAGAATAATCGGGTGTTAAATTTTGCGTATAACGATCGTAGGTTGAACCACTTACGCCTTGTGCAATCGCCTGACTGCGCAAATTGGCAAGACAATTCTGAAAATTATTTTGGGACGCATAATTGACCGGGCTACTCGGCACAGAAGACATATCCGTTGATGTCACACGCTGACCATTAATAATCAGTTCTGCCTGTGCCTGTGTAGCAGCTAAAACCAAAGAACCAACAAAAAGTGCAAGCCGTTGCATAAGACCCTTAAATATTTAGATTTTGAATTATGTTTCTACCTTAACAGCTCATGATGAAAATTAAAGCGCCAATGCGTAAATTTAAATTCATAATTCCTACACTTTTGAATTCATTTTGTAGCTTTTAAATTTAAAAACTTATCCACAAGTCCATTTTAAATTCAAATCAGGCTCATTTTTTAAATTTAAATTCAAAACTCAGGAAATTACTTTTGAATTTAAAAAATGATTGTGGATAACTTGTCTTTAGATCAGGACTGCTCAATCAGCCAAAGGCTTCTGGTATATAGTATTTCTATTTTAAATTCATTTTTATTAGAAGTAACTATATTTAAATTCAGAACTTTGAATTCATTGATCAGCTTTTAAATTTGAATTCATATTTTTGAATTTAAATTTAAGCAGCGAAGTTTAAATTCAAAGTTCATTTTTAAATTTGAATTTATTTTTATGAATTTAAATTCAAAATCTATTTCCAGTTTTAAATTCAAACTCAATATTAAGTTTATCCACAAGTGAATAACCCAGAATTCAGCCCAAAATAGCAGCGAATTAAATTATTATATTTATACTCAATTGATCAGTTTATAAGCAATTGATTTTAAAAATGATCCGACCAATGGCAGGGGATTTTTAAAGAGGCGCAATCATGCCTGAATCTGGACAAATAAAAAAGCGATCACCGAAGTGATCGCTTTTTTTATCAGCAGCTTAAAGCTTAGATGGTCATATCTTCGCTCAATGCCAGTGGATTTGGCAAAATCTTGGCCAGTTGACGGCATAAAGTGGTCAACTGAGCACTGTCTGTGGGCATCAAAGTGATGTGGCCAATCTTGCGGCCTTCACGTTCTGTTTTGTTGTACAGATGCAGGTGGGCACCTTCTAAAGCCAAGACTTCTTCAGATTTAGGATGCTGACCGATAATGTTCACCATCACAGTTGGACGCACCACTTCAGTTGAACCCAGTGGCAGACCTGCGACCGCACGAATATGGTTTTCAAACTGCGAGCAGACAGCGCCTTCAATCGACCAGTGACCTGAGTTATGCACACGTGGTGCCATTTCATTTGCATACAGGCCTTTGTCTGTCACAAACAGCTCAAGGGTCAAGACACCCACATAATTCAAGTGATTGAGCAGGCGAGTGATGTAATCCTGCGCGACTGGCTGCAGATCCGCACTATTGGGTGCCGGAACGATGGAATGCGACAGGATGCCGTTATGGTGATGATTTTCAGCCAATGGCCAGGTTTTGACATCACCATTTTGACCACGTACCGCAATGATGGATACTTCACGCGAGAAAGTCACAAAACTTTCGGCAATCAATTCACCAGCAGGGCCGAGTTCCGCCCAGGCCTGATCAATCTGATCTGCTGAACGTAGAACGAACTGGCCTTTGCCGTCATAACCACCACGAGAGGTTTTCAACACGATCGGTAAGCCAAGCTCAGCAACGGCCGCCTGCAAGCTTTCGACTGAAGTCACCGCTTTATATGGTGCAACCGGAATTTCCAGTTCATCAAATAGTGCCTTTTCAGACAGACGATGTTGTGCAATAGCTAAAGCCTGACGAGGCGGATGTAGATCTTTGTTTTGCGTTAAAACGTCTACATCAGCCAGCGGTGTATTTTCAAACTCCAGGCTGAAGACATCTGCGCTATTGATGAAATCCTGCAAGCCATTTACAGCTTTGGTTGAAAAAACCGGACCCAAAGCCGCAGAAGGGCAGTCCGTATTGGCTTCAAAGAACGTACATTGAATATTTAGAGGTAGTGCGGCTTGTGCCATCATCCGGCCTAGCTGACCGCCACCAAAAATACCGATGGTTTTATCCATTGTGTTTGATCCCGTATTAAGCTTGGACTTACATTTGACCTGGAATATTGTTACTTGCGACTTTCTCGGTTTGTGCCGCGCGGAAATCTGCGACATTTTTTGCGATCTCTGGACGGGTTAAACCTAAAATCTGTGCTGCCATAATGGCTGCATTGGTTGCACCGGCAGGACCGATCGCCAATGTTCCTACGGCGATACCCGCTGGCATTTGCACGATAGAAAGCAATGAATCGACACCATTTAAGATCGAAGATTTGACGGGTACGCCCAGTACTGGCAGATCAGTTTTGGCTGCACACATACCTGGTAAATGCGCTGCACCACCTGCACCGGCAATAATCACCTGAATACCACGATCACGCGCTTGTTCAGCATATTCAAACAGACGGTCCGGGGTACGGTGTGCGGAAACGACTTCGGCTTCAAATGGGACACCAAGCTGCTTGAGCATTTTGGCAGTGTGTTCGAGAGTTGCCCAATCTGATTGAGAACCCATGATAATACCTACGAGAGGAGTATCTTGTGCAGCAGCCGCATTCATTGCAAATTTTCCAGAGATTAAAGTAAGAAAGATAAATCTCGACGAGAGAGCCAAGCTTGAATAGGAATGCATATTATAGACTGATTTTTCAGCTTCATAAAATTTAACGGTCAAAGCAAGGCTCGATTTTTCTTATTTTTTTATTGGATTCTTAAAAACTGGAATAAAAATAGGGAAGTAGTGGCTAGTAGATGATTTCAGGAACTGCGGAATACAAAATAGACACAGCCACAGAGACATAGCGCTGCCCATAAATAATCCAGTTTAAACGGCTGTTTGAACAGAAAAATCATAAAGGGAACAAAGACCAGTAGAGTGACGACTTCCTGAGTAATCTTCATTTGACCCACCGCCAGTCCCTGTTGGGCTAATAATTTGGTCGCTGGAATCATCAGGCTATATTCAAACAAGGCAATGGCCCAGCTAAATAAAATCGCCTGCCACAGCGGTGCATCATGCGGCAGAAATTTGAGATGTCCATACCAGGCCAGGGTCATAAAACAGTTGGCAATCACCAGAAGAAATAGAGCCGGTAGCATCTGCATGCACTCTGCAAAAAGTTCGGGCTTATTTTACGATTTATTTTGCCAAAAGATATTCCGGAAGCTTGAAAATTTCCCTGAATTTGTCTGTGAAACAGGATTTAAAAAATCCCGCAGGAATGCTTGAACTTTGACTATCTTTTCGGTCAAAGCCTTGCTATCGTTGCTTGCAAATCGAATAAATCATGGCAACAGCACCAGTACAAAGTGATGTGTCAGGCAAAATGGAGTGAAGTAGATGCATCTGCATATTTTGGGTATTTGTGGCACCTTTATGGGTTCACTGGCATTACTGGCACGTGATCTGGGCCATAAGGTGACAGGATCGGATCAAAACGTTTATCCACCGATGTCGACCCAGTTGGAAAATGCAGGCATTACTTTAATGCAGGGCTATGACCACAGCCATTTACAGCCGCATCCGGATCTGGTGATTGTCGGCAATGCCATGAAACGTGGTATTGATGCAGTCGAATATATGCTGAATGAAGGCCTGCCTTATATTTCAGGTCCACAGTTTCTGGCAGATCATGTCCTGCAAGGTAAACACGTTTTAGGTGTAGCTGGTACGCATGGTAAAACCACAACTACCACCATGCTGGCATGGGTACTGGATCAGGCCGGTTTAGAACCTGGCTTCCTGATTGGCGGTGTACCGCTTGGCTTTTCTGAAAGTGCGCGTTTAGGTGGCGGGAAATACTTCTGTGTCGAAGCCGATGAATATGATTCTGCCTTTTTCGACAAGCGTTCCAAGTTCGTGCATTACCATCCTAAAACGGCGATTCTGAACAATCTGGAATTTGACCATGCCGATATCTTTGATGATCTGGCAGCGATTCAGAAACAATTCCATCATTTAGTCCGCACTATTCCAAGCGAAGGCCGGATTATCGCGCCAATTACTGAAACGAATATTGATGAAGTGCTAGAGCAGGGCTGCTGGACGCCTGTGGTTCGTACTTCATTAGATGCCAATGAAAAATCTGAGCTTTATGCTGAACAGCTTTCAGAAGATGGTTCTCACTTCAAGGTACTCCAATACGGTATCGTGAAAGGCGAAGTGAAATGGAATATGACGGGTCAGCATAGTGTAGCCAATGCACTGGCAACGATTGCTGCTGCTGAACATGTCGGTGTCTCTATTGAAACGGCTTGTGAAGCACTTTCAAACTTTGGCGGTGTTAAGCGCCGTATGGAACTGCTGGACACTGTACGCGGCATTGAAGTCTATGATGACTTTGCCCATCACCCAACCGCGATTGATACCACCCTTGATGGCGCACGCAAGCGTCTCGGTGAACGTAAGCTGTGGGCAATTATTGAACCACGTTCCAATACCATGCGTATGGGCAGCCATAAAGATGGGTTGGCACATTCCGCGCGTCTAGCGGATGAAGTGATCTGGTATCAACCTGAAGGCCTGGATTGGGATCTGCAACCGGTGATTGACGCTGCACCAAATAAAGCTGTAGTCGCACGTACTCTGGATGAGATTATCCAGACTGTAGTGGCTGAAGCAGGTGAGGGCGACGCTGTAGTAATCATGTCCAATGGCGGTTTTGGTGGTCTGCATCAAAAACTGATTAGTGCTTTAAAAGCTTAAAGATTTATATGAAAAAGCCCGTAATAGCGGGCTTTTTTATTTTAAACATTAAATTCGCTTTCTATCTTTTCTTAAGAAAATAGAACCTCATCCAAGTTCAAATCAACTTTCTTATTTCACTATTAAAACAGCTAAAATTTATCTTTTTTCTTTTCATTATCTTTTGTTGCAATCTGGATATAAGACTCATTGCAGTCTTTGAGTGCCCTAGGCACAATCAATAAGAACAACAGTATTTCGATCCTCTTTTATCCTTCACCCTCCTGATGATTTTCCAGGCTGTAAAGGCAGCAAAAAAATAGCTTTATCTCTCTTGTTCAGACCCTCATTTCCTTAGGAGATCTGTCATGACAACAATGAAAGCCATGGTTTATTACGGCGCCAATGATATTCGTTTTGAAGAACGTCCTATTCCCCAAATTCTGCAACCTACTGATGCCATTATCAAACTTAGCAAAGTCACCATTTGTGGTACCGACCTCGGGATCTGGAAAGGTAAAAACCCCGAAATTGAAGAGGTCGCAAAAGAAAAAACCGGCAGCTTTAATGGCCGGATTCTCGGTCATGAAGGTATTGGTATTGTGGAAGAAGTCGGTTCTGCAGTTCAAAACTTTAAAAAAGGTGATCGGGTGATTATTTCCTGTGTCAGCCGCTGCGGCACCTGCGAAAACTGTCAGAAACAGCTGTATGCCCATTGTAGAAACGAGGGTGGCTGGATCATGGGCTATATGATTGACGGCACTCATGCCGAATATGTCCGAACCCCATTTGCCGATACTTCTCTCTATCACCTACCAGAAGGTCTGAATGAAGATGTTGCGGTCTTTCTTTCAGATATTTTACCGACCTCACATGAAATTGGTGTGCAATATGGTCAGGTCAAACCGGGAGACAATGTGGCGATTGTCGGTGCCGGCCCAATCGGCATGAGTGCCTTGCTCACTGCTCAGTTTTATTCTCCAGCCAATATCATCATGGTCGATGTCGATGATAACCGGCTGGAATTTGCCAAAACTGTCGGTGCCACCCATACCGTGAATTCAGCCAATAAGGATGCTATTCAACGTGTACTGGACCTCACTGATGGAAGAGGAGTGGACTGTGCCATTGAAGCGGTGGGCCTGGAAGCCACCTGGAATATTTGCCAGCATATTGTGAAAGAAGGCGGTCATCTGGCCAATGTCGGTGTACATGGTAAATCGGTCAATTTTGAACTGAATAAACTCTGGATTAAAAACCTGACCATCACCACTGGCCTGGTCAATACCAATACCACCGGGATGCTGCTCAAAACCTGCTGCTCCGGCAAACTGCCACTGGAAAAACTGGCCACCCATCACTTCAAGTTTGCTGAATTTGAAAAGGCCTATGATGTGTTTAAACATGCCTCTGACGAAAAGGCTTTAAAGGTCATGATTGAAATGACTTAGATCATCATTGGCAACAAAAAAGTCCGCTATGCGGACTTTTTTATTTTTTAGCATCAATCAAAAATAGGGAATATAACCACGCTGTTTATAACCTTGAGGAGAAGCAAGATTGGCCTGATTTTCATCCAGACGATAGAGCAGTTCCAGGAATCCACCCAGTTGTTCCTGTTGCAGTGCATGAGGTTCAAATTGGCCTAAACCTAAACGTGAAAATAAAGAAGAAATTTCACTATGTTTATGGACATATTTCATCGACCACTCCGAGAAATGTGGACGTTCTACCGTTGCATCCTGAAAGCGAAGCACCTGATGATGGCGTGGATCACGGCAAATACTCTGAAACAGATTTTCTATCACCTCTGCCTCACCTTCCAGACATTGAAAAAACTTGCCGTGGGAATAATATAAAACCCCGTTAATTTGGTGAGCTTTATTAAATTTTCTCGCTACAGATAATATATCGCTAAGATCCTGTAATAACTCTTGTTCAGATTCTATCCGCTCACTGGCGTAGCAAAGCTGTAGCATAAGGTCATCTCACTGAAGAAAGAATTAAAAGCATAATTTAATCAATTATTTTAATTTAAGTCGATCATTTTTTAATCAAATATCCGTTTTTGCTTACATTGTTTTAGGTTTGCTTTTCCAAAGAAAACTTCTAACAATTACCTCCTGAGAGGAAATCAATGATTTCAGATATATAGCGATAATGATGAAGGAGTGAAACCTGATGTTAAAAGATCTGATTTTCACTGTAGCGTTGTTGTGTATATGTTTTATGCTTTTGATTATGCTGAATGAGATGGCCTTGACGACCGAGACCAACATTCTGCTCAGTTCAGTTTTTGTAGGCTGGACGCTTTTACAGTTTGTTCGCCGTCGTATGTTTTTTTATATCAGTGTAAGCCTGATGATAGGAATACTTACGCTCTTAGGCAAATATGAAGAAGTGTTATGGAACAGCATAGGCCTGATGGCAGGTTATGGCGTATATAACCTGCTGCAGCGTATTTCTGTACCTGCACTTAAAGGCAAATTACAACATATCTCTATCTTGGATAAGTTTAATTCAATTGCTAAATAGCAGCTGCCACATCCTGTAGGCTGCGATCACGTTTAAACATGACATCTACATAGGAACATTGGGGAATAATTTTTAAGCTATTCTTGCGGGCAAAGTCGACCAGCACATCCAGCATTTTGCGTGCTACGCCTTGACCGCGTAAGGAATTATCTACCCAGGTATGATCAGCCACGATGGTCGATGCTTCTTGCCACTGATATGTAATTTCAGCCAGACGTCGACCATCTTCCTCCATAAAAAATACACCGCCGCGTTTTGAATCTTGATGTTGAATGTCCATACTGAAGGCTGATCCCTTAATAAAATTATTGGTTTATTTAATTTAAAACATCTTCCTGAAGAAATAATATGAATTATTGTTAAGTTTTTAATATTGGATGAAATTTTTTATTTTCTTTCATCATTTCCTGTGAATTTTTTCAAATATTGATAATTTTTTATTTCTTTATTTTGCCTGATTGAGGGTGATGCAGTTTGAGTCACCGCATGTCACTCCAAAAATTTAATTTTATCTACTCCCTAATTCAGAAAGACAGGATTAGAATGCAGCATCTTTTTGCATGCAACTTCGTATGTCTAACTCATCTTCCGCTTCTTCTGTCACCAAGCAATGGATTGGTGTCATCGCTTTAGCCTGCGCGGCTTTTATTTTTAACACCACCGAATTTATTCCTGTGGCATTACTGAGTGGAATCGGGCAAAGCTTTGCCATGTCCGCCACTCAGGCCGGCATCATGCTGACCATTTATGCCTGGATCGTGGCCCTACTATCTCTTCCGATCATGCTGCTCACTAAAGCCATAGAACGGCGTTTTCTACTGATGCTGGTCTTTGCGGTCTTTATTTTAAGTCATGTGCTGTCCTATTTTGCCTGGAGTTTTAGCACGCTGGTGATCAGCCGGATAGGGATTGCCATCGCACATGCCTTGTTCTGGTCGATTACCGCTTCACTCGCGGTTCGGGTCGCACCGAAAGGTAAAGAGTTTCAGGCACTTGGTTTATTAGCCACAGGAACGGCGATGGCGATGGTGCTCGGTATTCCATTTGGCCGGATGATTGGTGAGGCGTATGGCTGGCGTAACAGTTTTGTCCTGATTGCGTGTCTCGCATTGATCATTTGCCTGATTCTGGCCAAAACCTTGCCATTGCTTCCAAGTGTCAATTCAGGCTCCATCAGCAGCTTAAAAAGCCTGATCAAACGTCCAAGCTTAATGCTGGTCTTTGCTCTCACCATTCTGGTGATTACGGCGCAGTTTACCGCTTATAGTTATATTGAACCATTTTCCCTGAATATTGCCCGCTTTGATTCAGCCCAGACCACGACTTTACTCTTGGTCTATGGCGGAGCAGGATTCTTGGGTTCTTATCTGTTTGGCCGCTTTGCCGCACAGTTTCCGAAAATGACCATTCCTGCTTTTACTTTTGGACTGGTTATTTCCATGCTGCTGTTATTGCCCTTGTCGAGCACAGTCACAGGCCTCTCTGGCTTATCTCTGCTGTGGGGTTTGAGCATCATTGGTTTCAGCCTGGCCCTACAATCCAAAACCCTGAACCTGGCTGCAGATGCCACAGATGTTGCCATGGCCATTTATTCCGGCCTGTATAACGTCGGTATAGGCGGAGGAGCTTTGTTCGGCAGTATAGTCACGCTTCAGATCGGGCTATCGAACATTGGTTGGGCCGGAGCAGGGCTGGCGATCCTTGGATTTCTGCTTAGTCTTTATTTGGTTCAGCGTTTGGATTTTCTGCCCAAAGCTGCTGATTAAACGCTGCTTTTTGTAAAATAATTTGTGATTATGCACAAAATCTGTCATGCTCATCTGATATTGAGCAATTGCTCAAACAGAATTGAGTTTGAACAAGGGGAGTAGCCTCCTCCAAACGTTTAAGAATGAAATTTCAGTTTTTGAACGTGTCAGAATATCGTCATTACACTTTGCAAAAAGTCGGTATCTGAGCATCTTGAAATGCGACTGGATCTCCTCCAGTAAAGCACAAAGATGTAGGCAAGACCTTGATCATGTTGTTATAGATGTATTTCATCTGGCAGCAGGTCAAGGTTTTTTTTATGGCCGGTTGTCAGATGTGGAGAATTCCCATGGAAACAATTGGTACACCTTGGCTGTATCTGGCTTTTTTCATTATCGTTGCAGTGATGCTGGTCATCGATTTTATCGGCTTTAAGCATCAGCACGGACAGCCCATAAAAGTGCGCACTGCCGCCTACTGGAGTGTTGCCTGGGTCAGTATAGCGACTATGTTTGGCGGTGCATTATGGCTGTATCTGGAACAGACTTCAGGGGCTGCTCTGGCAAACCAGAAGGTGATGGAATACTTTGCCGGTTATTTGCTGGAAAAATCTCTGGCAATTGATAATGTCTTTGTCTGGCTGATGATCTTTGCTGCCTTTGCTATTCCTCCTGCACTGCAACGCCAGCTGCTGCTCTATGGCGTTTTGGGTGCCATTATTCTGCGGACCATCTTTATTTTTATTGGCGCATGGTTCGTACAGGAATTCTCATGGATTCTATATATCTTCGGTGCCTTCTTGGTGTATACCGGTTTTAAATTCCTGCGCGGTCAGGGAGAAGAGCATACCAATATTGAAGATATGGCAGTTCTGAAATGGCTACGCAAACATATCCGGATTACGCCGCAAATGCGTGGCAATAAATTTTTTGTGCATCAGAACGGTGTCCTGTGGGCAACGCCATTATTTCTGGTGCTGATTCTGGTGGAAGCTTCTGATGTGATCTTTGCGGTAGACTCGATCCCAGCCATTTTCGCTGTCACCACCGATCCCTTTATTGTTTTAACAGCGAACCTGATGGCGATTCTGGGTCTGCGTGCCATGTTCTTCCTGCTCGCTGGTGCTGCATCAAAAATGTACTATCTGCCTTATGGCCTCGGGATCATTCTGGTCTTTATCGGCTTCAAGATGCTGATGCTGGATGTATTCCATATGCCGATCTGGATTTCACTGAGCTTTATTGTGATTGTCTTGACAGTGACTGCGATCTTGTCGATTCGTCATAGCAAGAAACATAACGAAACTACGCTGTAAAGCTAATCATAAAAAAAAGCCTGCTGATGCAGGCTTTTTTATTTGTCTATAAGCTCAGCTGCATACGCACGCTCTGTTGAAATTATTCGTGATTGTCTGATCTCATAAAAAATACGCATGGTTAAATATGAATGTTCATATAAACATGCTAATTTTTTCAGCTACAATCAATCGAAAAAATCAAAAAGCGCAGGTTTTAAATGTCTTCTATCATTGCAACGACGGCAATACGCGGTCGCTTCCTGGATATCAAGAATACGGTTGCCCAAGCGCGTGAAATTCACGACCAAGTGCGATATGTAGAAGATGGCTTGCTCATCAGCCAGAATGGTGAGATTCAATGGTTTGGCAGCTGGGAAGAGGGGCAGCAGCATCTGCCTGAAGGAGTGCAGGTAGCTCATTATCCTGAGCAGCTGATCGTGCCAGGTTTTATTGATACCCATATCCATTTCCCGCAAACTGAAATGGTCGGTGCTTATGGGGAACAGCTACTAGAATGGTTAAATACTTATACCTTCCCGACTGAGATCCAGTTTCAGGATCCGGCGTATAGCCAGAAAATTGCACAGTTCTTTATTCAGGAATTGCTGAAAAATGGTACAACCACAGCTTTGGTGTTCTGTACCGTTCATCCAGCCTCGGTAGAAGCACTGTTCGAAGCGGCTACAGCACAGAATATGCGACTGATTGCCGGTAAAGTGCTGATGGACCGCCATGCACCTGAAGCCCTAACCGATACCGCAGAATCTGCCTATAGCGATTCTAAAGCCCTGATTGAGAAATGGCATGGTAAGGGACGTAATCTTTATGCGATTACGCCCCGTTTTGCTCCAACCTCAACCCCTGAACAGCTAGAAAAAGCAGGTCAGTTAAAAGCTGAATATCCAGATGTCTATGTCCATACTCATCTCAGTGAAAATAAAAACGAGATTGCCTGGGTAAAAGAACTCTTTCCGGAACGTGAAGGCTATCTGGATGTCTATCATCATTATGGGCTGACCGGTGCTAAATCCGTATTTGCCCATTGTGTGCATCTGGAGGAAGGGGAGTGGGATTACATGCATCAAACCGACTCTGCGATTGCCTTCTGTCCAACCTCAAACCTGTTCCTGGGTAGCGGTTTATTTCCGCTGAAGAAAGCCTGGGATAAAGGCGTGAAAGTCGGCTTAGGTACCGATATCGGGGCAGGAACCTCCTTTAACCAGCTACAAACCCTGAATGAGGCTTATAAAGTACAACAGCTGCAAGGAGAAAAACTTTCGGCTTTTGAGTCGCTATATCATGCGACCCTGGGTGGTGCGAAAGCCTTAAGTCTGGATGACCGTTTGGGGAATTTCAATATGGGCAAAGAAGCAGACTTTGTGGTGCTGGATCTCAATGCCACCGCTTTACAACAACTACGCCAGAGCAGGGCCAAAAATATTGAAGATACCTTTTTTGCACTGACCATGCTGGGGGATGACCGTAATATTGCAGCAACCTATGTCTATGGACAGGCTGTCTATGTCAAAGCCCAATAAATCGCGTCAGCGCAGGATCATTTTGGCTGCAATCGTCGCTGTCTGTGCCTTTGCGCTGAAGAGAGATTCACAGCAGCCCAAAAATTGATTACATTTACAGCAAGTAAAACAGGTGCATCTCAAGCAAGGATGTATTAAAATTGCTGCAATTCAGGTGTTGCAGGTCAACACCTTTTTTATTTTGCTATTTTTATTTTTTAGGTATCTACCCATGACCGTTCAAATGAGCGTAATGATTTCCGCTGAAGAAATTCAAGCTAAAGTCAAAGAGCTTGGTGCTAAAATCGATGCACACTATGCCAATAGTGACAAAGAGCTTGTACTTATCGGTTTGTTACGCGGTTCAGTGATTTTCATGGCAGACTTGTGTCGTGCCATTACCAAGCCACATGAACTCGACTTCATGACTGTATCCAGCTACGGCGGCGGTACGATTTCGAGCCGTGATGTCAAAATCCTGAAAGATCTGGACGGTGAAATCCGTGGTAAAGATGTGCTAGTGGTTGAAGATATTATTGACTCAGGTAATACCTTAAGCAAAGTCCTGGAAATCCTGCAAACCCGTCAGCCAAACTCAATTGAACTATGCACTTTGGTGAGCAAACCTTCACGTCGTGAAATCGAGCTGGAAGTAAAATTCTTGGGCTTTGAAGTCGAAGACAAGTTCATTGTTGGTTACGGTCTGGACTATGATCAAAAATACCGTCATATTCCATTTATTGGTGAAATCGGCCTTTAAGAACCGGTTTAAAAGAAGTGGCTTCGTGCCACTTTTTTTATTTCTTGAATCATTTCAGTAACACAGCAAACAAAAACGCAACAGCCCGTTGCAGGACATGACTTTTTTCAGTGCTTTTCTTGCCGCAAGATAAACATGACGTAAAAACAAAGACATGATAACAAGGAGTATGCTGATGTGGTCAATTATCGTTGCGATTGTGGTGGGTTTTATTGCGGGTCTGGTTGCACGCGCGATTCATCCTGGTGATGACAAGGCTGGATTCATTGTTACGACCCTGCTGGGGATTGCCGGTTCACTGGTTGCGACCTTTGCTGGACGTATGCTGGGCTTGTATTCCCAAGATTCTGCCGCAGGCTTTATTGCCTCAGTGATTGGTGCCGTAGTCATCCTATTTATCTATAATATGGTGACCAAACGTAAACGAATCTAAGCTCTGCTTGGAATAAGTTTCTTTCATAAAAAGAGCACCTAGATAGGTGCTCTTTTTTTATTGAGCATAGTCAGAATTTTACAGGCCGAATTCTTTGAAACCTTGTTCAATCTGTTCTGCTGGCTGAGCGCCCATGACTTTAAAACCATTCGAGAAAATAATCGCTGGTGTGCCATTTACACCGAGTGATTGTGCCAGCTGTTTATTACGTTCAATCGGGTTGGCACAGCTCTTTTTTGATTTAGGTTGTATACCTTGACCAATCAGGTCTTCCCAAGCCTGTGCTGGATTTTTTTCACAATAAACCTGTTTGGACGGCGCAATTGACTGCTGTTTTAAAGGCAGAATGAAGGTATAAATCGTGACATCTTTGAGTTTTTTCAGCTCTACTTCAAGTTGTTTACAATACGGGCAATTTGGGTCAGAAAAGATGGCAAGCTGACGTTTTCCTGTCCCTCTGACTGATTTAATCGCATCCTGTAGCGGTAACTTTTTCCAGTCGACACTGTTTTGTTTGAGTAATAAACCCTGAGTCAGATTATGCTGGTCCTGAATACGGAACATTGAACCAGCTAGGAGATGCTGGGCATCTTCATTCAGATAGACAATCTGCCCCTGCATGGAACCGCTATAGATTCCTTTCATTTCGGTAGGCTGAATATTTTCAATTTTTAGGTTGGGACTGTTTTTTGCCAGATTGGCTTTAACTGTATCCACATTGGCAAAGCTAAGGCCAGGGAAGAGGGTCAAAGCCAGCAGCATATTTCTTATTTGCATGAATGTCCTGCTCAGGTCCAAGTTAAATGTGTTTCGATTCTAGTCTTTTTAAAAAGAAAATTCTGACTATTTTATGTAGCCTGATGTTCAAATCGAACTGATCAATCAGTTATGTTTCACGTGGAACATTGACCCTTTAATGCTGATTCACTTCCACCGAGATATGCACGATTTCGTCATGAATAGAGATCGCCTCACGGATTTGATCAGCACTAATAGGGATTCCTGTTTGAACGGCAACAAAACAGGAAAATTTACCTTTACCGACTCTCGATACATGCAGGTCAGTTAAATGCAGATCATTCCCATATTCAGCAATGACTTCACGTATTTCTTCGACCACTGGGGCATCCATATCGGCATCCAGTAAAGTCTTGGCACTTTGCTTTAGCAGGCCAATCGCCCAGCGTGCAATCAGGATTGAGCCGACCAGTCCCAGTACTGCATCGAGAAAATCCCAGCCCATATATTTTCCAGCAAACAAGGCAATAATGGCCAGAACAGAAGTTACAGCATCAGCAACCACATGCAGAAAGGCCGCTTTATGGTTCAAGTCATGATGACCATGATTATTATCATGCTCGTGATGGGAATGCCCATGATGATGATCATGGTGATGGTGCCCATCATCATGCAGCAACCAGGCACAGGCCAGATTAATCAATAGTCCTAAAATCGCGATTGGAATGGCTTCGCTATAATGAATCTGAACTGGCGAAAATAGACGTTCTACTGAATGAATCGCCATAAAACCGGCTACTACAAGCAATAAAATTGCACTGCTATAACTGGCCAGAATTTCAATCCGCCAGGTGCCCATATTAAAGCGGGGATCATTCGCATAATGGCGGGCCGCTTTATAGGCAAAGTAAGCTAGTCCCAAGGCCAATACATGCGAGCCCATATGCCAGCCATCAGCAAGTAAAGCCATTGACTGGAAGATCCATCCCCCTAATACTTCCAGCACCATCATGACGGCAGTCAGAATCGTGGCAAACAGAATCTTTTTCTGTGCGAGTGGATTACCTTCATCAAATTGATGGCTGTGCGAATTGGCGGTATGTTTTTGCATAAAAGGGAACTGTTATTAATACTCCCCCCTAGTATATTTATTTTTGGAGATTTGTGGTGAGTCATGTACATGATGATAAAAAAATATTAAACCGGGTACGGCGCTTGCAAGGTCAGATGAACGCCGTAGAGCAGTCTCTCCAGAATCCTGAGACAGGCTGTATTCAGGTCCTGCAACAGGTTGCAGCCGTTAAAGGTGCCATAAACGGTTTGATGAATGAGTTGATCGAGACCCATTTAAGAGAGCATGTCATTGGAGAAGCTGTGGTTAATGAAGAAGAACTGGCTGAGTTTTTAAAATTATTAAAGCGTTATGGCTAATTGTTTAGTTCAACATTTTTGTTTTCTTTACAGCAAGATAATTGACCGCTTTTTCATCTAACCGATACACTGCCACCCATTCTCTTCTTTCTTCCACATCATTCTTTTTAAAATGTGGTGAAACTTTTACGGCAGCTACATGACAGAAAATATCTCATGGCGACCTTTCGCCATGGTCAGTCTTGCATTGATTATGGGTACCATCGGTACAGCACTGGCAAGTCCGCTTTATCCCATTTATCAACAGATCTGGCATTTATCGCCAAGCCAGATTACCTATATTTTTGTCGCCTATATGTTTGGCTGTCTGGGTACCTTGTTATTCCTGGGACGTACCAGCAACACGATTGGTTTCTTAAGAACCCTGCAAATTGGTCTGGTATTTATTAGCATTGGCTTGGTCATTTCAGTCTTTGCCGAGAATGCGCTGATTTTGTCGGTGGGTCGTTTTATCATTGGTATTGCTTCAGGTCTGATGACCACTTCAGCAATGCTAGGCATGATGCAAACCATTCCAGAAACTCATAAGCAGCTTGCACCACAACTGATATCGATTCTGACGGCTATAGGTTTTGGTTTGGGGCCGTTTGTGGGTGGGGTAATTGCGCAGTTTTCTCAAGCTCCATTAATTACTCCATACCTCCCAATTATTCTTGGGGCAGTGCTGTGTTTTGTCGGATTATTCTGGCTAAAAACCCCTGCTTTTGAACGTCAGCCTTTTAGTATTGCACCGAAATTACTGCGTCCTGAACCTCAGTATCATGCTGTGTTCATGATTGTGGGATTAACTGCATTTAATGCCTTTGCTGCTTTCAGTTTATTTGCTTCACTGTCACCGTCTTTTGTGCAGGATATCTTGCCCTGGCATGGTCCTTTGGTCAGCGGTACCGCCATTACCTGTATTTTGCTGATTTCTGCTGTGGTGCAGTTCTTTGCTAAAGCTGTTCCTGCAAAGAAATGTCTGAATATTGGCCTGATGATTATGCTGGTGAGCTTGGTTAGCCTTGCTCTTTGTATGATCCTTAAAGCAAGTATCTTGTTCTTCGCCAGTGATATCTTATTCGGGATTGGACATGGTTTTGCCTTAATGGGCGCATTCGGTGTGATTCATGCGATCACAACCTTGCAAAATCGGGCAGCCGTGATGTCGACTTACCTGTTTATTGGCTATTTGGGCACGATTGTGCCGATTATCGCGGTGGGGTATCTGGCTGATCACTTCGGCTTAGGATTTGCCGTGATCAGCTTCTGTGTAGTGATCAGTGCACTCTGTCTAATCCTTTGGCTATGGCATCAGAAACTGCAGGTAAAAGCCTGATAAAAAAGCCCTCATTTGAGGGCTTTTATTAAACTATCTTCTAAAACAACTCTAGTTGATAAAAGTTTTCTATTTCTCGCATTTGCTTTCTAAGCAATGGTTTAAGTTGTTGCCCATAAAGTTTCAAATGCCGCCCTGACATACTGGCAATTTCACTCGCATAGGCATAATCCCTACATAACTGCTCATACATCAACTTCAAAGATTTTGAATCAAACATTGGGTTTTGAATCACATGCTTTTGCATAAATTTTTCCTAAAATTTACTTTCAACAAAAGCAACGTGAATGAAGTATTCCAAAATTCAAGACAAAACTCCTCTAAAGCTCAATAAGGATACGAGTAGAAAATGTATTTACTGACGTTATAGAAAAGTCTATATTGATTTCTTAATACAAAGCTTTGGTTTTCATTCTAGTCGCTCTAGTTGTTTTCCATTGTTTGGGGATGTTTGCAGACATCCCACCTTAAAATGCTCAGCCCCACGCTGGGCATTTTATTTTTAAAAATAAAAAAGTTTATGTTTCAGGGTCTCGACCTAAAGTACCAAAAAGATTGACCTTATTAACGCCATGCATCAGACGTATACTTCCTATTTATTTCTATAAATTACTTTAAAAGAGTTATGCACAAATGGCTACCTGTTTACCTAACAAGTGCGTTAATTGTTGTCGCGAAATATCATCAAAAGTTCATAAAAATATTTATCAGCCAGTTACTTATAAATCTTCGAATGACAATCCAAGGCTAAAATATAAATCCACAAGATATAAAAAAAGCATCTGAAGATGCTTTTTTAAATACGTTTAGTCTTATTTACCAATACAGAATGTAATTCCAATTATATTTTTAATATAAATTAATAACTTATAAATTTAATTAAAACATAGTGACTAATAGGTGACTGATTGTGTCATCACTAGGCACTTTTTAAGCTGCTCCCCTTATTGGTGGCTCAGGTAGGATCAGATTTAGAATCCTATCCTTTGTGAGTGACTTTGAGGTACTCACTTGGTCAGTTTTAAAATATGAGCAAGATTGACCATATCCCCCAGTGGGGGTAATCCTATGTTCAGGTTATTTGTAGCAGTAAACCGCTCCAATAATCACGCTGTAATTCTATTGGGATTTTAAGCCCCTAATCCACACGTTTGTTTAATCCCTCGCGTGCGCGCGCGTAGATGAACGCAATTTTTCGTCCAGTGAATACCGTTGCTCACTTTTGAGCATGGGCATAGCGATAGCGGAATTCCGCTAGTGGTCTAGGCTTTTAGGAGTGGTCATTTTGACCATACCCACACTGTGTGACTGTACGAAAGTTTCGTAGTTCATCACTACTACGGAAAACTCAGGTTAGCCAACGCAATTTTGCGTTGTCCTACTTCAGAAAACTTCAGTTTTAAAAATGCAAAACCTTATAAAACCTAATATTCAAAGATGCTCAAACGCTTTGAACCTCACAAAACCTCACTTTCATTACGGCATGATTACGGCATGTTTTTCTGCTGCACTGTTAAGAATTGATAAGGTTTGAACCTGATAAAACCTGAAATTCAAAGATGCCATGCTGTTAACAATTGTTGACATTCAAAACGCTGCACCTGTTATCAATTGTTATGGTTTGGACTACTACAAAATACTACTTTCCACTTGCTGCTCGGACTTAGGATTGAACTTGTTAAAACTTGTTATTCAGGATATGCACAGAACCGCCCTGATTGCTCGATATAGCCATGTTTTAGAAATGATGTACCTTTCATCAAGTCTTAGCCTAAACCTCACAAAACCTCACATTTAGAACGCCGTAGCTGTAAGCAATAGTAAGCACCTTTAACTTTATTTTAACTTTTAACTCAAACAGGATTTTTTTTGCTGGTGCGGTTTGGAGTGGTCTCCGTTTTGGGCCAATCCATAAGGTATAAAATCCCCCCTTGCAACATAATCGTATATACGATATATTGAATGCATAATCTACTAAGGGCCACACAATGACGAACAAGACTAAAACTTATGATGCTGGTGATATGCACGACCTAGCTTCATTAGCTGAATCAGATATGAACTGGATGTGTACAGCTATCAGCCATATCAGAAAAGAAGTAATGAAGTTAAACAAGCTGGCAGAAAGTGGAAAAGAAGTCAGCCAGTATCATTTTTCTGAAATTGTTACTCAACTAGATATGTATGAATATTTAGCAGAAGACCGCCACCGCAACCATGCTAAAGGGGCAGAAGCATATAAGGCTGAGTGGGAAGATGCCAAACAAAAGGCCAGTGCATGAACAAGCCTAACGACACGCCCAAAACTCGCTATGAGAAAAAGCGCAAGCAAAAGCTAGTCAGCTTCAATACTGAGAATTCACACGATGCCGATCTATTGGCCCATGCTAATAAACTGGATGATTTTAGCGGATGGGTTAAAGAACAATTGAATGAAGACATGAAGAAAAAGAAAGGCTCACAATAGTGGGCTTTTTTAATGCCTTAAATATACATGGTCTTATGCCACGCTTTACGCTCTTAATAATTATTTAAACCTGATCAATCCAACTGAGATAACTCACTAAGAATATCAACATGAAGTTATATTTTTTATTTGGCTGAAACATCGCATAAGACATATCATTTTGATGTGGTAACAGGAAATCAGATATACAAGTTTTGATGTGGTAACAGCATTTTTTTGATGTAGTAACATGGTCAACGTATATAAAACGATCAAAAGTACGGACATGGGGTATACGGTCATGATTTTGGTATCCATCCATAAAAATAGAAATATCAACCTGACAAAACCTGACACTTTTCCCAGTATAAAAAACCTGTCAAAACCTGTTATTTGAAAGTAAGTGATAGTAAGTATTTGAACCTAACAAAACCTAACCTTTGAACTTGATAAAACTTGAAATTAGAACCCAGCAAAACCCGATGATTAAACCTGATAAAACCTGATATTTGTTTTACGTAGTTTTACAAGATAGGTATTCGTTAAAAACGGCGTAAACCTTGCTGTGCTTAGTTTTGAGCATAGTTTTGATGGTCTTTTCTATGTGGTGCTGTAAAACAAGAAATTCTTTACGTAGCTATACAAACAGGGGGTTTTACCTTGATGTACCTTGATGGAATGGGATTCCCTCAAAATAGTGGTGAACCTTTCTACATATAGCTTTGAAGCTGTTTTGATGGTCTTTCTACTGGTGGTCTATCAAAGTAATTTAAATAACTGCTGTAAAGAACAATTTTAGGATTATTGCTATACGTAGCTATACAGAATCAAAGTGATTAAATCGCTGTATGCCTTGCTGTAATTGGCATAGTTGGCATTTCTTACAAGTATCCTGTAAAGCAAAATTTAGCATGACGTAGCATGACAAAACCGCCTTTCTTGTTGGACGTAGTTTGACGAACTGCATATCTACTTAAAACGGCGTATGCCTTGTATGGCTTGGCTTTGAGTGCATTTTTATAGGTACTTTTATCAGTATCTTGTCAAACAAATATACAAGGCTTGTCATGCAAGATTTAAGGCCATTTACTGATACGTACTGATACGAAATGCAGTTTCAGCAAAATGGCTATGATGCTTATATATAAAGGCTTTGATGGGGGTTTTATGGTGCTTTTTGGTGGGGTGCTGTCAAGGTAAATCAGAGAAGTGCTGTATAGCTAAATTTCTCCTTTTAGATTTGAAATCCAGTAGGGTGACATTTGAAATGCGACCCTATGAAAGAAATGCTTTTATCTAATTAGACTATGCCGATCTAATCGAATCTAAGGCATAAAAAAAGCTCCCCATATTTAGGGAGCTTTGATTAAAGCAATTGCAGCTCATCGGCTCGAATCTCTGTCACTTCCCGATCTGCTCCTTTGCTGTCTTTCCACTTCCTTGTACGCAAGCTGCCCTCAACATAAACCTTTCCGCCTTTCTTGAGGTACTTACTCGCAATCTCGGCTAAACGGTTGTTAGTGGTGATTCTGTGCCATTCTGTAGCCTCTTTGCGCTCTCCAGTGGCCTTGTCTTTCCAAAACTCAGTAGTTGCAACGCTGAATGTTGTAACGCTGCCACCGTTGGGAAATTGTTTAGTTTCAGGGTCACGGCCTAATACACCCATCACAGTTACTTTGTTTACGTTTGGCATTTGCTTAAATCTCTCTAATTTTCTCAGAATGGCTATTTTTCAAGGGTAACGTAGGTAACAAGGGTAACAGCCTTGCTATGACAGCGTTTCAGCCTGTTACCTATATTTTTTTGCTTGGGTAACGATGGGTAACATAGGTAACGAATGAGGGAAAATTTAGAACTTGTTACCTCTGTTACCTCGTGTTACCTGTGCTGTTTTGCTATAGGTAACGCCCTCAAAGCCTTTATTCATGCGGTTGTTACCTGTGTTACCTCTGTTACCTTCGTTTTTTATGCTTCCCAGCTAAAAATAGCCTCTTTAACGGCGTAAACCTTCACTGCATTTTTCCGTGATGGGATTCTTGCTGTCTTGCTGGTCTTGCCTGTGTCATGCTCAAGTAGGTTGTAAGCTAGTAAGGCCCTTGCTGCTTTGCGACTGTCATAGCCTTTGCAGACTTCATTTTTAAACTGCTCAGGCAATACATAAAATATCTTTTCGCCGTTTTCTATCTTCCAGTAGCCGACACGGTTATTGATACGCTCGATATGATCGGGATCGGGTGTAATCGCTTCAAAACGACTTGATTCATTCGCCTCAAAAAATGCTTTAACATGGGTCACAATTTCCCGATTCTCATAATCTCCGACCTGCTCAAAACTGCCCAGCCATTGATTAAATACCTTTTGTACGGCGTTAAACGCTGTGCCTGTTTTCCAGCCTGTAATATTGGCCTTTGTTGCCAGCTCTCCAGCCGTTGCCACCAATGCAAAGTAGTTAGCCACTCGGACAATATGCCCTTGCGACTGGTTCACGGTTAAGACTTGGCGATACTGGTCTAAAAGCTCTCTAGCTTCGTCCATACGCTCGCCTTTGTTGTTGGTCAGATACTCAAGCCATGCAATGCCAGCCACGCCGTAGCAGTCTGCCATGCGCTTACTCAGTTCAATTGCTTGTTTTGGTGCATCCTCTGCAAAGTCTATACTGTCAAAAATACCGTACTCAGACTGATCTATATCAATATCAGCCAAGCGTATTTCTTGTCCCAGCTTAGTCTTTTGGCCTTGCTCGGTCATAATGTCTTTAAGGCTTTTTTCGCCACTGGATAAAAATATAACTTTCCACTGGTGCATAGGCTTTGCTGTGATTTGCTTTGTCATGCGACCTTTGCCTAAACCATTTGCAAGCATATAGACAATGTTTCCTAGCTCTTTAGGGTTCGCTATCTCTCCGATTTCATCCAGCACTAAAAAACCATCATTGTGCATATAGGCTGTATTCTCTAAGGCGTTTCCTGTGGCTCTCCATGTCCTATAAAACTGCTTTGGATTGCCCCACACGGAACTCGCAAGGTTTAAGGCTGTGCTTTTCCCTTTGGATGAACCGCCCTTGATATGAAAGCCACCGCCTTGCTGATTAAGAGGGTCTAGTAGTTGTCCAGCAAAGGCCGTACACAATGAAAAAGCCAACAAGCTATGATTCTCTGCCAATTGCGCTACATTGCTTCGCCATTGCTCTAATGTGCCTCTGCTTTGATAGTGGTTAGCTAAGGCATTGTTAGCCTGATAAACAATTAAATCACTGCTGCTTTGTCCGATCTGCTTATGAGGTAGTACAAATACATCATCATGCCAGCCGACCCGATCCACACATAAGGCATATTGACCTGTTTGATAACTCATTAAATAGCATTGAAAAAGGTTTCTTGCTCGTTGGTCAGGTGCAATCATTACGCCTTGATAAGACAATGCTTTGCGTAGGTCTGCGCCGTCCGTTTGGAATAGCTCCATAGATAGGGCCTGTGTATGCTCTATCTCGTTATCATCCTTCCACTTGAGCAATACACCCCAATTATTACTAGAATCATCTCTAGTTTTAGCAACGACCAATACAGGACTTGAGATAAAACGCTTTTGGCTTATGCCGTTCTTATCTTCATCAACAAAATAAAGCCCATCCTGTGTGATGTGGAAATGTCCGTTTTCCCATTTCATCGGCTTGGCTAAATGGCCTTTAGGCAAAATACTTTTTACTGGTAAAGCCTCTATAGCTTCATCAATAAACGCCAGTACCTCACTTACACTTTCATGCTGGCTTAATTCGATCTGAAATTCACTTACGCCAATTTTTAAATACTGGCATAGCAGTCTAACAGCCGTGTTTTGCTCCAATGCTTTGAATGGCTCAAGGTGCATTTGTTCAATTCTGACAGGTAGGTAAAGCTGTTTATAGCCTGCCTGTGATAGCTGGTTAATCACGAACTGTATTTGTTCAAAATCAAACGGCTTGAGTTCTGTTTTATGGCTGCTGCATAGGGTAGGCAGTAGCACCAATGCAACGGCGTAGCCAGTCTGGGCAATCTTAAAGAATGCCTCTAAGCTGTACGTGATAATGACAGGCTTGGCATGGTCAAAATCACCATACCTTGCAAAGCCTCTAGCCAATCCATCAGGCATGACAGCCACACGCTGCCCATCTTGCATGACAGCACATTGAACAAGCTCCATTTGCCCATCATAGATAGGCATAATTAAAGGCTGTGCATAGGTAACGCCGTTTATATCCACATTGCCATCATCAACATAGATCGGCTGCTCAGGACTGCCAAAACGTTGTATTACTGGATGTGATGAATAAGCATCATTAAACGATACAAGCTGCTCACATTCAGCTAAAATAGCTTCGGGTGTTATTAGTTCTTTGGGGTGGTCATAATCAAGCATTGTGGCTGCCCCTTTCATTGAATACGGTTAAAATTGGCATTTGAATTAATCAAAACGCCGTCATTCGATAAACCGACTTGCTGGCGGTTATCCATCATCTGCAATAAACGCTGTTCTGCTTCTTCGAACCTAATACCGAAATGCTTTGCAATGTCCTCTAACTGGTACATAGGTTCGCCGTCATCCGTGTAACCGCTTGGCGGTGGCAATAGGTTCAACTCTTTTGCCTTTTGGTGCATCTCTGCCTTGATATGCTCAGGCGTGTAGTGCATTGTCAAAATAAGGGCCCGCTCAGTGACGGGGTGGTGTTCCCCATGCTGCTCAAGCATTGCTTTGTAATGGTCAAAGGCTTTGAAAAATTCAGGGTTTACATGTTTATTCATGGCCTACCCCCTCAAAAGTTAGCTGTAAATTAGCTTTGCATGTTTCAATGCGGACGGCGTTTAAATGCTTTTCATGTTTACGGCGGTGCATACCCAGGCTATGAAATGTACCTTTATCCTTAGATACTTTTTCCTGCATACATAGGCGGTTTAATTCTTCATAAGCGGTCTGACGTGCTACATAACTCCCAGTTTTGCGGATGCTTGGCAGTACCTCAGCAAATACCCAGTTTTGGAAATTCAACGCTTCTTTTTTATTAGATCGAAAAATAATGCGATAAAGGTTAGGCTCATTAATGAACTTGAGCTTTTGAGTACCGCCATTTGTAAGGATGTGGCAATCTGCCATACCCTTTGAATCTAATTCACGTAATAAGCGTGATGTTCTGCTTACCGATAGGACATTACATACGTCAGTCAAACAAAATAAAGGCTCGTTGGTATTGCTCAAGACAACACGAACGCCTTGTTCATTGAAATTAAAAATAGATGGGTTCATGCTGCCACCTCTTTAACAAGCTCATACCGTGCATGTCTGCCAATGCCTGACTTATTGCGCTCGTTATGGGTCACAATGTCATAGCCTGCATTGCGTAAACGCTGAATAATTGCGCTCAGGCGGTAGCAGTTGAAAAGGTCGATAGCCTCGGCCTGTGAAATGGTCTTGCCTTGCTTGAGGTGTGCTAGGACTTGTTTTAATTGGGTGTTGTTCATGTTCTTATGCTCCCATTCCTGACAGTGCATCGGTCAGCTTGTGAATCGTTCCGATGTGGATTATCAGAACATCCTTAACGCCTGATTTCTTCACCATGTCAGCATGTTCACTAAGTAGCTCTTTAATCGTTCCGTTAAAGCCTCTTAGCTCTAAAAACTTCATAGATTCATCATTTACGATTAAATCTGCTTCCTGATCCGCTTCGCCAGTCGGACAATATGAGGCAAGGGCATAGGCGTATAGATCGGCTGGGTCTGTAATGCTCAAGGTTTCCAGTGCCAAGCGTAAAAAGGTATTTAGCTTGCTGGCCTCAGCCTTTAGGTAGTCATCAATTGAATAAGGCTTAGAAAATACCTCTGCACTTAATTCGGATGCTCGGATAGAAACATGGTCTAGCAGGTCAATTGCCTGTTCAATCTGTCTTGCATTGGCTTCGGTTTTAAGTTCATCAGGCAAGTAATCAAGGGCCAAGCAAGTGAAGTCAGATACATCAGTAAAAAGGCTCTTTATCTGCTCGCCGTTTACTGCATGGCTGATCTGCTCAAGTCTGCTTTGTGCCTGCTGAGTGATGCTAATTGCATCCTGTAGAGTAATTTCCATAGCTCAAGCCTCCATCGTTGCAATGGTGGCTTTGTGGCTTGCTATGCGTTCATTAATCCACTGGTCTACATCAGATTCAATCCAAGCGACACGGCGTTCGGAAATATTGACTGCTTTCGGGAACGTGCCTTGTTGCATCATTGCGTAAATTGACGATGCACCCAAGCCAGTTTTGGCCTGTACTTCTTTACGGCGGATCAGGCGTACATTTTCGATTTTTTGTTCTTTAGATAAAGTCATCTAAACATTCTCCATAATGGAAATGCCTAGACACAAAATAGGGAATAGAAAGTAATTAAAAGAAAAAAATTAAGTTTTATTAATTAGATATAACTAGCTAATAGCTATTCAATATGTTCAAAGACTAACAATGAATGCTTCCATTCGTAAACAATATGTTGACTTATGCCATGTTTGAACTACTATTAATAAATGTAAGCTAGCTTACAAAAGTTAGAAAACTTAATCCTTAATCGTTTTACATTTCTAAAGTTCCTTTAGTTTTGTGTCTTGCAGGACGGTGATTAATGATTAATGGCGTTTAGCGATGTGGTGTTGCTAAAAGCCACCTGTTCCAAAAAAAGGGTCAAGCGATGTGGTGTTGCTTGGCTCTTTTTCTTTGTCTCTTAAATTCGTTTTGTGGTTAGCAAAATAAACTTTTAAGACATTCATGGAGTTCTCAATAAATACATTGGAACTCTATGTTTTACTTTATAAGAGTTTTGCTTAAATGGCTACCTCTTTACCCAACAAGCGCGACATCTTCAGTAACACCTCACCACTTAAATAATTCACTTTTGAATAACATTGCTATTAAAAAAATATAACCTGAGTTATAGGCTTTAAACTTCAATTTAACTCTATTTAATTCGGTTTAAGTCGTTTTACCTCACTTTTGCTATAAATCTAATATAAGCAAAGTTATAAATTGAATAGCATTACTATTAGTCATATATGAATAATTAATAATTCAGAAAGTTACAATTAGATACAATTAAGCACCTTTAGCCTGATTAAAAAAGATCAGATTCGGTTCATAAATCACACTAAAAATATGGTTACTCCATTTCTGCATCATCTCTGTGCGTTCTTTTTCATACTTGGCCTTGTTATATACACCTCTTACACCTTTGGCCGTATGGTTTAAACAAGCCTCGATTGCATCACTATTAAAACCTTGCTCGTTTAAATGGGTGCTGGCCGTTCTTCTCAAGTCATGCACGGTAAACGGTGGCAAGTCTGTTAATGCCAGTGCTGCCTTTTGCGCCGTATTAAATGCGTTATGGCTGATATGAGTACCTGGCTTTCTGCCTACAAATACATAAGGCTCACTACCTGCAATTATTTTCAGTTCCTTGAAAATCTCTATCACCTGATCCGACATATAAACAACCATTTCACGGCTATGGCCTGTCGTGCTGTCTGCTTTGGTTTCAGGGATAAGCCATATACGGCTATCAAAGTCGATATGCTCCCATTTAGCCCTCAATAGCTCTGACTTTCTAACCAATGTCAGCAATGACAGCAAAAGGCCCAGCTTTCTAGGTCGGTAAATTCTTGAGTTTAGGAGGGTGGTGTAATAGGTGCGGATTTCATTTGTACTTAAATATCTATCTCTAGGTTTTGCCTTGTGTACGTGCCGTGATGGGATAGCCAAAACAGGGTTATAAGGTACAAGGCCCAACGTCATTGCATAATCAAACATGCGCTTTAACAAGCCTCTGACTTGATTAGCTGCTGCATCATATCCCTGTTCTTTTTTACGCCATATAGTACGGCGTATATCTTCAATACTGATCTGATCTAATGGAATATGGCCCATCATCGGATAAATATCATTGCTCAGGCATAAAACCATGTTGTAAGGGTCTTTACGGTCTTTTTTAATGACTTCTTTTAAATAGCGTTCGCCGTAGTCCTTGAACAAAATGCCTTTGGGCTTGGCCTTATCTTGTTTAGGTGAAATACCTTTAGCCACCAATGAGGCTGATTCATCTCTGATCTGTCTAGCGTCCTTCAATGACAAGTCAGGATAACGACCTATAACAAGCCTTTCTTGCTTGCCTGCCAGTGAATAACGATAGTGCCACGACTTAACGCCTGATTCCTTCACCTCAATAAACAGCCCATTATTCAGCTTGTCTTTAACTGAATATCGTTTGTCCTGTGGTTTCAGGTTTTGAATCTCTCTATCAGTAGAGAAAAACAGGCCGTTTATCTTTGGCATTATTCTAGTCACTCAGGCATAAAAATAAGGTTCTATTGTCACGTAGCTAGTAGGTGACTAAAAAAATCATAGCACTAGATGAACGTATAGAACATATTGGAACAATAAAAAGGCATAAAAAAAGCACTAAGTTATTAAAACTTAATGCTATTTAATTATCATTGGAACTTATTAGAATTTACTGGAATATAGACTTAAATTGAAATTACTTTCCAATACAGAATGATCCAAAGATCTTACCCAGTAAATCATCCGCACTAAAGTCACCGGTAATCTCGCCCAGCGCATTCTGTGCCAGACGTAAAGACTCTGCGACCAGTTCACCTGCGTTATAAACAACAAGTTGTTCACGGGCTTCAGCCAAATACATCTGAGTGCGCTTCATTGCGTCTAAATGGCGGGTACGGGCAATAAAGGTATCTTCTTCAGGCTGGAAGCCTGCATGCGCCGTAATCGCATCTATGAGCGACTGGACGCCAGTTTCTTGCTTGGCTGAAACGGTAATGTGACGGAAGCCGTTAAAATCTCCCATGACAGCATCGGCACCGGTCAAATCGGCTTTATTCCCAATCAGGATCAGACGTTTTGGCTCGAGATGCTCGGCAAAATATTCTTGAGCGAGTTGTAATGGGTCATCACCTTGGCTCAGGTCATAAACCAGCAACAGCAGATCGGCCTGTTCAATTTCTTTAATCGCGCGGCGAATGCCTTCTTTTTCCACGATATCGCCGGTTTCCCGCAGACCAGCAGTATCGGTCAGGGTAATCGGCAGGCCATTCAATGTGATCTTTTCATGCAATACATCACGGGTTGTCCCGGCAATATCGGTCACAATCGCACGTTCATTACCTGCTAGGGCATTGAGCAAGGAAGATTTACCTGCATTCGGTTTACCGGCAATCACCACTTGTAGACCTTCGCGCAGTAACTGACCCTGACGTGCAGATTGCTGAACCTGAGTGACGGCATTCGCCACGCCATCCAGCAGATTTAAAATCTTGCCATCCGCCAGGAAGTCGATTTCTTCTTCAGGAAAATCAATCGCCGCTTCGACATGCAAACGCAAATGAATCAGCTGTTCTAATACCGTATTGACCTTAGTCGAGAATGCCCCTTGTAGAGAACGGACTGCAGACCGGGCAGCCGCTTGGGAGGTCGCATCAATCAGATCGGCAATGGCTTCAGCCTGTACCAGATCCAGCTTGCCATTCTCAAAGGCACGCATCGAGAATTCACCGGCTCTGGCTGCAGTGGCACCCAGTTCCAGCAAACGGCCCAACAGGGCATTCTGAATCACCGGGCCACCATGACCTTGCAGTTCTACTACATCTTCACCAGTAAAGGAATTCGGATTCGGGAAGCAGATCACCAGACCTTCGTCCATCACTTCACCAGCTGCATCATAGAACTGGCGAAAACCGGCAAAACGGGCTTTAGGCAAATCTTTTTGGCTCAAGGCCTGGGCAATTTCATAAGACTTGGGACCTGACAGGCGAATGACACCTACACCGCCACGTCCTGGGGGAGTTGCAATCGCAGCAATCGTAGTTCGGTCGAGCATAACATTCACCTAGAAAAACTTAAAAGTACAGCAAAAAAAATCCGCTCAAGATTACCATCTTAAGCGGATTTATTCAGCCCATCAGTACAACTTAGTTGACTGGTGTTGCCTCATCGCGTTTAGCACGGTCTTTGGCAACAGACTTGTTGATCAGTGTTTGCTGCAAGATCGTGATCAAGTTGTTCACAATCCAGTACAACACCAGACCTGCCGGGAAGAACAGCAAGAATACTGTAAAGATCACTGGCATAATCTTGAACACTTTCGCCTGCATTGGATCAGTTGGCTGCGGATTCAGCATCTGCTGAATATACATGGTCGCACCCATGATCAATGGCAGGATGAACCAAGGATCCATTGAAGATAAATCTTGGATCCAGAACATCCATGGTGCATGGCGCAGTTCTACAGATTCCATCAATACCCAGTACAGTGCCAGGAAGATTGGCATTTGCAGTAACAATGGTAAACAGCCAGCAAGTGGATTCACCTGTTCACGTTTGTACAGTGCCATCATTTCCTGAGAGAAGCGCATACGGTCTTCACCGAACTCTTCTTTCATGCGTTGCATTTCAGGTGCAATCACACGCATTTTCGCCATAGAGCGGTAGCTCTTCGACGACAATGGCCACAGGATCAGTTTAACCAGTACGGTTAACAGGATGATTGCCCAACCCCAGTTACCCACTAGACCATGGAAGAACTCAAGACCAACAAACAGCAGTTTGGCAATTGGCCATAACCAGCCATAATCTACAGTCTGGTTCAGACCAGTCGCTAGGTCTTTCAGCTCCGATTGAACTTTTGGACCAGAGTAGAAGGTCGCATCGATTTCAGCTACGGTACCTGCAGGCACATTGAAAGTTGGAGAAGTAAAACCAATGATATTCATGTTATCAGTTGATTTACGTGATTCCAGCTTCGCGCTGTAAGCTTCACCATTGGCTTGAGTCAGCTTCAGGTTACCTGGCACCCAGGCACTCACGAAGTAGTGCTGAACCATTGCAACCCAGCCACCTTTGGCTTCGGTATTCAGTTTTTCTTCAACAAAGTTGTCAAATTTTAACTTGTTGTAGTTTTCATCCGGTGTACCCCAAGCGCCGCCCAGGAACGTTCCCAGTGTGAAGATACCCTGATCAGATTTACCAGGATCTTCGGAATTGTCACGTTTGATCTGACCGAACATCTGACCTTGCCAGGTCTGGCCGCTGCGGTTGACCACTTTGTGATTCACAACTACCGGATATTCACCTTCAGTAAAGTTGAAGGTTTTAATGACTTCTACACCATCAGCCGTTTTAAAGACCATAGGTACAGAAAGTACTTTGACAGTTTCGCCATCTTTATTTTTAGCGGCTTTGGCATCTGCCAGTGTATAAGCCGTTTTTTCCAGCTCATAGGTTGGACGGCCACTACGGCTGCTGTCCGGTCCATTCAGACCGATCAGGCCCGACTGAGCGACATAAGTCCGTTTCGCATCGCTTTCCAGCATGACGAACGGTTCATCGCTGTCTTTATTCTTGTCATGATTGAGTAATTCAACACGAACAATATCACCACCTTTAGGATTGATCCAAAGATGATAAAGGTCAGTTTGTACTGAAATAAGCTGCTGACTTACAGGTGCGGTGGCATCCGTTGCTTGCTGCGCTGGCATATTTGCTTGTGGCAGATCAGAGGCGGTCGTCGCCGTCTGAGCATTTGGCAAATCTGCAGATACTTCATGTGAAACAACCGCAGCTTCTTGCTGTGGTTTGGTTTCAGCATTGCCATAATCTTTTTGCCACGCCAAAATGAGCAAATATGCGACAACAAACATGGCTCCGAGAATTGCAATCCTGGCCCATTGTTGCATATGTATTACCCCAAGTGGTTAGAGTGATTTTGGTTCAATAAACGATCACGAAAGGGTACAGCAACGTGAAGCGTTTGAGAATCTATTTGCTGAAATGAAATAAAACGAATCGCTTTCGGGGGAACCGGATCATATCCAGAGCCACCCCACGGATGACAACGGCAAATACGCTGAGTAGCCAGCCACACACCACGTACAGCTCCATGTGTATGGACTGCTTCCAAGGAATATTGAGAACATGTTGGAATATAACGACAGCGTGGTCCCAATAAAGGACTAATCGCAATCTGATAGAAACGTATTAACCAATGCAGTAAACGTACCATTGGCCATCTCTACTTTTGTGGGGAGGATGATGCTATTTTGGAATGCTTTTTGGCAAGACGGTTGAGTTTCTGCCAGGCAAATTGTAATTGCTGATGCAACTCTGCGTTCGGTACCGCTTCTATACCTACTTTAGGCATAACCACAATATCCAAATCATCTAGTTGCTGTTGATGCAGGCGAAAACTTTCGCGAGCAAGTCGTTTTACTCGATTTCGTTCGTGCGCACGGCGCACTTTTTTCTTGGCAACAACTAAACCCAAACGGCTGTTTGGCAGTTCGGAATGTTTTGCAAGAAAAAGGAAATGGGGTTGATGCACTTTAAAAAGCGCACCATCAAAGACTCCTTTATAATCTGCAGCACAGCGTAAACGAAGCTCTGTACCAAAACTATAAAGTGTAGTCATAACACCCAAAATCGGCAAAGCCTAACTGATTAAACAGTTAAGCTGTGACGACCTTTTGCACGACGGCGAGCTAGAACTTGACGACCAGCTTTAGTAGCCATACGAGCACGGAAACCATGAACGCGTTTACGCTTTAATTCAGATGGTTGGAATGTACGTTTCATATTGAAACTCCAAAAATGATCTTTCTATAAAGGTCCGCGATTTTAGTGCTCATTGCTTGAGCTGTCAATGCAAAAGCCACTTTCTTTTCAAATAAGACTGAAATCAAAATTGTAAATAGGGATTAAAAAAATTGTATTCAAATACCTATATATAAGTTAACCACAATATAACTATTTGTTTTAAAATTAAATATAAGTTATTAACACTTATATCAACATAGTTATCCACAACTTATGTGAAATCTAAATTTAACCCATGAGTTTTGAATTTAAATTTAAACTTTTCTCAGTTATCCACAAAAGAATCGAATCTTATAAATAAATTCAAATTTATAAATTTAAATTTATTACTATTAGGGTGGACTTTTTCTGTGGAAAAGCTAATTTTGTATTATATAAACAAAAACTTAGTTTGTGGATAAAACTGTTTTTATTAATTTTATACTTTGTGGATAACTTTGTGCTATATTTTATCCACAGCTTGCGGATAAACTTATCCACACTAGCTTTTTAAATTTAAATTTATCCACCATGACTGCTTTTTGCGCAAAATCTGTGGAAATTGCCATGACAGATGTGGATAACTTGGTTAGAATGGCGACCCGCTTTGGTCGCGGTCAGCCTTTTTGATTAACAATGGAATGAATAGGGGATTCACATGCTTTGGACAGACTGCTTAAATCGCTTGCGACAAGAGCTCTCTGGAAATGTCTTTACAATGTGGATTCGCCCGTTGGTTGCGGAAGAGCTGGACGATACCCTGCGTCTTTATGCACCTAATCCGTATTGGACGCGCTACATTCAAGAGCATCATCTGGAACTGATTTCAATTTTGGCCGAACAGCTGTCTGAAGGTCGCGTACGTAAAGTTGAAATTCTGGTGGATTCGCGTCCAGGTGCAATTTTATCTGCCAGTGAACAGCCAGCGACGACAACAGCGGCTTTGGAATCTGCGCCTGTGGTTGCGCCAGCGCCGCGTCCTAAGAAAGAAAAAGAAGATTCAGGCAAAAATAGCCGTAAACGTCAGCTGAACCCTTTATTTACCTTCTCGTTATTTGTTGAAGGCCGTTCTAACCAGATGGCGGCTGAAACCTGTCGTAAGGTGTTAACCCAACTCGGGGCTTCACAACATAACCCGCTATTTTTATATGGTCCGACTGGTCTGGGTAAAACCCACTTGATGCAGGCAGTCGGGAATGCATTATTACAGGCAAAACCCAATGCCCGCGTAATGTATATGACTGCGGAAAGCTTTGTGCAGGATTTTGTCAGTTCCCTACAACAGGGCAAGGTTGAAGAGTTTAAGAAAAACTGCCGTTCACTGGATCTTTTGCTGGTTGATGATATTCATTTGCTGGCAGGTAAAGAAGCCAGTCTGGTGGAGTTCTTCTATACCTTTAACGCGTTGCTGGATGAATCGAAGCAAATTATTCTCACCTCGGATCGTTATCCTAAAGAATTGACCGAACTGGATCCACGTCTGGTTTCACGTTTTTCCTGGGGACTTTCTGTGGGTGTGGAACCACCCGATATTGAAACTCGCATTGAAATCTTGCTGAAAAAAGCTGAAAACACTGGTGTAGACTTACCACGTAACTGTGCGCTATTTATCGCCCAACAAGTGGTAGCGAACGTCCGTGAACTTGAAGGTGCGCTTAATAAAGTGGTGGCGATCTCGCGTTTTAAAGGAACGCCGATTGATCTGGATGTGGTACGTGAGTCTTTGAAAGATGTCCTCGCAATTCGTGCCCGTACCATCAGCACTGAAAATATCCAGCGTGTAGTGAGTGAGTATTTTCGCATTCCACTTAAAGAGCTGGTAGGTCCAAAACGTACCCGTATTTATGCGCGTCCACGTCAGCTTGCAATGGGTCTGGCACGTGAACTGACTGGAGACAGTTTCCCGGAAATTGGTATGGCTTTTGGTGGTAGAGATCACAGTACAGTCATGCATGCCTGCGAAAAAGTACAGAGCTTGCGTGAAGAAGATCCGATCTTCAATGAGGACTATAAAAACCTGCAACGCCTGTTGCAGAGTTGACCTAAAACGCTCAAATTCTGTTCTTGCTATGCGGCCTGTTTTGCCGCATAGTTAACTGCTAAAAATTCAACTTTTATCTTGTTAATCTTCAGCTTTAGAGGAATGTACCGTGCGTTTAAAAATCGCGAAAGAAAGCTTACTGAATGTTCTCTCACATGTCGTAGGAGCGGTTGAACGTCGCCATACCTTAAATATTCTTTCAAACCTGAAAATCCAGGTGACTGCTGAAGCTTTGACCGTCACCGGTTCGGATCTGGAAGTGGAACTGGTTGCCAGCACACAGTTGGCTGAAGGTGCATGCCTGCAAGCCGGTGAAACCACTGTTCCAGCACGTAAGCTGATTGATATCTGTAAATCTTTGCCATCAGCAGCCCTGATCGACCTGCAAATTACCGATGACCAGCGTTGTATCCTGAAATCTGGAAATAGTCGTTTTGTGCTCGGTACTTTGCCTGCGGATGACTATCCATTACTGAATACTGAAAATACTCAAGGCACGCAAGTGACTGTGACTCAGCGCGAATTAAAGCGTCTGTTTGAAAAAACGGCTTTCGCAATGGCTGTGCAGGACGTACGTTTCTATCTGACCGGTACTTTACTTGAAATTGATGCCAATCAGCTTCGTGCGGTAACGACAGATGGTCACCGTCTGGCACTGTGTGAAACAGCAGCACAATCGACTGCAACTCAACCGATTCAAGCCATTGTTCCACGTAAGGCAGTCGCTGAATTGCAACGTTTATTAAGCGTTGAAGATGAGCAGCTTTCTCTGCTGATTGGTCGTGAATTATTGAATGTGACCATTCGCATGGCCAGCCGTGATAAAGAACAGACCGATATCACAGTTCGTTTCACTACGAAACTGATTGACGGTAAATTCCCGGACTACCGCCGTGTGATTCCACGTGGTGGCGACAAGAATGTGATTATTGCGCATGACGTGTTTAAGCAATCTTTACAACGCGTGGCTATTTTGAGTAATGAAAAACTGCGTGGCGTATTCCTGAACTTTAATGCCGGTTCATTACAACTTCGTGCCAATAACCCGGAACAGGATGAGGCGATTGAAGATCTGGCCATCCAGTATGCAGATGCACCACTGGAAATGTCATTCAATGCGCAATACTTGATTGAAGTGCTAGGTGTACTAGATGGTGAAGATGTATCAATGACCATGACTGAAGCAAATCAGTCTGTACTGGTTCAGGATCCATCTCATACCGATCAGACCTATGTCGTGATGCCAATGCGTGTCTAAGCGACAGCTGAGCTAAGCCAACGCTATGCATATTACGCGTCTTCATATTGAACGTGTACGAAACTTAAAAACGGTTGCACTCCAGGGATTGCAACCGTTTAATGTTTTTTATGGCCAGAATGGTTCAGGCAAGACTTCAGTACTGGAAGCTATTCATTTACTGGCCACAGGACGTTCCTTTCGTACCCATATCCCGAAAAATTACATTCAGCATGGCGCCTCGGATGCGATTGTGTTCGCCCAATCGGAAACTGAAAAAGTCGGCATGCAAAAAATGGCCAGCGGGGAACAGCTGATTAAGGTCAATGGCGATGCGATTGCGACTCAAGGCCAGCTTGCCAAAATGTTGCCCTTACAACTGCTCGATCCACAAAGTACCGATATTATCGATCATGGCGCCAAACCACGTCGTCAGTTATTGGACTGGTTAATGTTCCACGTGGAACCAGAGTTTTATCATGCCTGGCAATATTATTCACGAGCCTTAAAACAGCGGAACAGCCTGCTTAAATCCAAACGTTTTCTAAGTCTGTCTGATCTGGAACCGTGGAACCAGATGCTGAGTGAGTATGGCGAGATTTTGCACTCCCAGCGTGTCGGCATCGTGGAACAGTGGAAGCCATTTTTTGAGGATGATCTCAAGCATCTACTGCCTGATCTGGAGATTTCTCTGGAATACAGCCCTGGCTTTCACAGCGAAAACGGCCTGCTGAATGACCTGACCAATCATCATGATAAAGATGTGGAACGACGCTATACCGAATATGGTCCACATCGCGCAGATTTGCGTCTCAAGACCCCTTTGGGGGATGCTGATGTGATCCTGTCCCGTGGACAAAAAAAGCTTTTAATGATGGCACTTAAACTGTCGCAAATCGCAATGCTGCATTCTTGTAATAAGGAAACTGTGGTATTATTAGATGATGTGACAGCAGAATTAGATTTAACCGCACAACAACGTTTAATTGAGCGATTGAGCCAGCTTGGTAGTCAAGTTTTTATTACCACTTTAGACCATGAATCAGTACAAAAGCACCTACATGATCTGTCTATCTCATATCAGTTATTCAATGTTGAAAACGGTACAGTTCAAGTTGTTGTGCAATAGTTTTTAAATTTTTACCTATCTTTGGATAAACCTATATTTCACTAGGGAGAAACCATGAGTTCAGAAGATCAAGCTGCTTCTCAAACAGAACAAACCACTGAAAAAGCTTATGATTCCTCTAGCATCAAGGTATTACGTGGTTTAGACGCAGTACGTAAGCGTCCAGGCATGTACATTGGTGATACAGACGATGGTACCGGCTTACACCATATGGTCTTCGAGGTCGTAGATAACTCGATTGATGAGGCGCTGGCAGGTCACTGTGATGAAATTTTAGTGACTATTCATGAAGATGAATCAGTTTCAGTATCAGACAATGGCCGTGGTATTCCGACCGACATTCATCCTGAAGAAGGTGTGTCTGCTGCAGAAGTAATTTTAACCATTCTGCATGCTGGCGGTAAGTTTGATGATAACAGCTATAAAGTTTCTGGCGGTCTGCACGGTGTAGGTGTATCCGTAGTAAATGCATTGTCAGAAAAACTGGAATTAACTATTCATCGTGCCGGTAAAATCCATGAACAGGAATACCGTCATGGTGATCCACAATTCCCGTTAAAAGTGGTGGGTGAGACCGATAAGACCGGTACTCGCGTGCGTTTCTGGCCAAGTGCTGAAACCTTTAGTCAGACCATTTTTAATGTCGATATTCTGGCACGTCGTTTACGTGAACTGTCCTTCCTGAATGCAGGTGTACGAATCGTATTACGTGACGAACGTATCAATGCCGAATACATTTTTGACTATGAAGGCGGTTTGGCTGAGTTTGTTAAGTACATTAACCAAGGTAAAACCCACCTGAATGACATTTTCCATTTCACCACTCAGGCGGAAAATGGCATTGGTGTAGAAGTTGCACTGCAATGGAATGATTCTTATCAGGAAAATGTACGCTGCTTTACCAACAACATCCCGCAAAAAGATGGCGGTACTCACTTAGCCGGTTTCCGTGCAGCACTGACCCGTGGTTTAAATAACTACATGGACAGTGAAAATATCCTGAAAAAAGAAAAAGTTGTGGTTTCAGGTGATGATGCGCGTGAAGGTCTGACTGCCATTGTGTCAGTAAAAGTGCCTGATCCGAAATTCTCTTCACAAACCAAAGAAAAACTGGTGTCGAGTGAAGTGAAATCTGCCGTCGAGCAGGCCATGAACAAGGCCTTCTCTGAATATCTGTTAGAGAATCCACAGGCGGCTAAATCAATCGCTGGCAAGATCATTGATGCAGCGCGTGCCCGTGATGCGGCGCGTAAAGCACGTGAAATGACCCGTCGTAAGAGTGCGCTCGATATCGCCGGTCTTCCAGGTAAACTGGCGGATTGTCAAGAGAAAGATCCAGCTTTATCTGAACTGTACCTGGTCGAAGGTGACTCTGCGGGCGGTTCTGCAAAACAGGGCCGTAACCGTAAGATGCAGGCAATTCTGCCGCTAAAAGGTAAGATCCTGAACGTGGAACGTGCCCGTTTTGACCGTATGATTTCTTCTGCAGAAGTGGGTACGCTGATTACGGCACTCGGCTGTGGTATTGGTCGTGAAGAATATAACCCGGACAAGCTGCGTTATCACAAAATCATCATCATGACCGATGCTGACGTGGATGGTTCACACATTCGTACATTGCTGCTGACTTTCTTCTTCCGTCAAATGCCGGAACTGGTGGAACGTGGTCATATCTATATTGCACAGCCGCCGCTGTACAAGCTGAAAAAAGGCAAACAGGAACAGTACATCAAGGACAATGATGCACTGGAAACTTACCTGATTTCGAATGCGATTGATGAGCTGGAACTGCATATCAGTGCTGATGCCCCTGCGATTCGTGGGGAAGCTCTGGCCAATGTGATTACCGATTATCAAACTTCACAAAAGAGTCTGGCACGTTTAACTGTACGTTATCCTGCAAGCTTGCTGGATGCGTTGATTTCACTGGAAGCATTCAAGCTGGATCAGCTGGAAGATAAAGCTTATGTGGAAACCTGGGGTGAAGACCTGCGTGCAGCGATTGAAAAAATCCAGCCAAGTTTACGTCCTGAATTGAGTCTGGAACGTTTTGAAAAAGATGTTGATGGCCAGATCGTAGAAAGCTGGTTACCACGGATTACAATTTATGTGCATAACCTGCCGCATCATTACCTGCTAGATGCTAGCCTGCTCAGCTCAAGTGAATATGCACGTTTACTGAAAAATTCGAAAAGCTGGTTCACGCTGCTTGAAGAGGGTGCTTATTTACAGAAAGGTGAGCGCAAGATTCAGGTCAGCAGTTTCCATCAGGTTTGGCAGCACATTCTGCAAGACTCTCGCCGCGGCATGATGATCCAGCGTTATAAAGGTCTGGGTGAGATGAACGCGGACCAGTTGTGGGAAACTACGATGGATCCGGAAAACCGTAACATGCTACAAGTGACGGTGCAGGATGCAATTGAAGCAGACCGCATGTTCTCTTGTTTGATGGGGGATGATGTGGAACCACGTCGTGCCTTCATTGAAGAAAATGCCTTGAATGCCGATATTGATACCTGATCCATCGGAATAAATCGAAACGAAAAAGCGCCTTTTAAGGCGCTTTTTTTACGTAAATTTTCTATTAATGCCAGATGAACTGTTTAGAATAATTTTAATCTAAGCAGTTTTTAGACCAATGATCTGCTAATGCTAGGTCTTAAAAAACCCTGGTTCAGTAGAATCAAGTCTTATTTATAAAGAGGTTTATCCATGGATAGCCAGCTTGAAGAAATACGTGAGATCTGGGCAAATGCATTCTACAGTGGCGACTATGATGTGCTGCGCCACTATGAACATCAGGACTTTCAGGTGGTTTTTGAACAGGAAGGCCGCGTAGAAGGAAGTTATCTGCGTTATGACCGGATCGCTCATGCGGTACAAAATGGCGTATGGAAACCGCTGAAGCCAGACATAGAATATGAAGAATACGAGTACAATGAAGATCAGACCGAATGCCGGATCTTGATTGGACTGGAAAATAATAAACAGCGTCTTCAGGAGATCTGGAAGCTAGAGGATGAATGGAAAATTCTAGAACTTAGATTTTTGAAATCCTGAATTTCAATGATTTATTAAATTACTTCGAAATTTTTTAAAAATATTTGAATAGTGTTGTTTTAAATCTTACTTAAACCTTGATCAATCGTGTGGATAACTGCAAAGTTATCCATATTTTTTATGTGAATAAGATAGTATTTATCCACAAGTTATATTGCCTTTCTTATCTCTCATTTTTTTAAATTTAAATTTAATTTCTCTATCTTGTGGATAAGTGTTTTTAAATTTAAAATGGGTTTTTGAATTTAAAAGACTAGTTGGAGCCATATCTTCTATGTTCTTTAACGGCAACCAGTTCAGGTGAGTTTTTATCTGTTTTTAATGGTAAATTATATAAATAACTTAAAAATTAATGGTTTATATTGATATTGTAGATTTAATTAACAATCAGCGTGGAACATATTTTAATTCTAAAAATCTTCACTGTAGTGAAACTACACAATTAATTTAATAATCAAGTGAACTTTCAATTTTTTATTACTGAATCATAGGCTTATAGATTTTTCTAACTTTTACTTCTATAGCTTAGTTTCTTTAAGCTGGATCATCACGTGACCTAGTGCCAGTTCATTTGATAAACAGGCAATAGATCTGAGCTTTTAGAAACTGAAAATAGAAAAAAATACGGTTTATAAAATGGTGATCAAAAATAAAAAAAGCGCCTAATGGCGCTTTCTATTTTTTACCATTGTATTTATGGGGTCAGAATAATCTTGCGGCAGTCTTCTTCACGTTTATCGAAAATACGATAGCCTTCAGCAGCTTCTTCCAGTTTCATGCGATGGGTAATAATCACTTCTGGAGACAGCTGGCCATTTTCTACATATTCAAGTAATTGTGGCAAGAATTTATGCACATGTGTTTGACCCATTTTAAAGGTCAAGCCTTTATCGAAGGCATCACCAAACAGGAAGCCATGAATTGGACCAGCATATACACCTGGCACACTCACCACACCACCACGGCGTACTGCGGCGATACATTGACGTAGGGCAAAGCCGCTCGAACCTTCAATTTTTAGATTCGTCATCACAGTTTCAAGCAAACTGCCTTTGGCCTCGAAACCAATCGCATCAATGACGGCATCAACACCACGATGACCGGCAGTATTCTGAATAATATATTCAGCTGCATCGACTTCATCAAAATTCACTGGAATTGCACCATAAGTTTGATGGGCGAAACGCAGACGGTAAGGGTGGTGATCGACCATAAAGATCTGTTCGGCACCCAGCATACGTGCGCAGGCAGCCGACAGTAAACCAACTGGACCAGCACCATAAATCGCAACACTGGAGCCGCGAGTGACCTGGGCATTGGTTACAGCCTGCCATGCAGTAGGCAAGATATCAGTCAGAAACAGGACTTTTTCATCCGGTAATGATCCTGGCACTTTAAATGGGCCCACATTACCTTTAGGCACACGAACATATTCAGCCTGTCCGCCTTGTACACCGCCATATAAATGGCTATAACCAAACAGAGCCGCACCTGGTGGAATTTGTTTCTTATTGATAATTGCACCACGGCCAGTATTGGTATTTTCACAGGCAGCCATCAGTTCATGTTCACAGAAAAAACAGTGACCACATGCAATCACGAAAGGAATAATTACCCGGTCGCCTTTTTTGACTTCTGTGACTTCAGGGCCGACTTCTTCTACAATTCCCATAAATTCATGGCCGAAAATATCGCCATCTTCAGTGGCCGGGATTTTACCCCGGTATAGATGCAGATCTGAGCCACAGATGGCAGTCGCTGTCACCCTTAAAATGACGTCATCTGGTTCCTGAATCACTGGATCTGGAACGGATTCAACTCGTACATCCCGAGCACCATGATAGGTAAGAGCACGCATGCGGATTTCCTCTCTCTAGTTCAACATTAAACAGACTCGTATCAAGGCTGCCAAAAATAAAAAACACTTTTATTAGAGCCTTATGGGCCAAGAAATCGCTGTAAATTAATGTATGAAATAAGACATCCGAGTGTTTAAAAAATAAACTTATATAGGATTTGCGTAATTCACTACAAAATATGTCAAAAAACGGTTTCGATAAAAAAATCAGGGAAAAGATGGAGAGAGCAATATATAAAAAGTATAAAAAAGAGATTAGCTCCAGTTGCAGCTAATCTCTAAGATTTGAATCAAGGTTTAAAACTTAACCTTCCTGAAAAGATTGCTCCAAACTTTCTAGCTCCATCATCAGTTCTAGCATTTGCTCTTCGGCAGTTTCCAGTTTCTGTTTCAGTTCAGTTTGCTCGTTCATAAGTTTCAGCAAGTCATCTTTACGTGCAGCTTCATATAAATCGCTATCTGCCAGCAATTCTTCAATTTCTGCCAGACGCGGTTGTAACTTGTCAATTTGCGCTTCGCATTTTTCGATATTCTTGCGAATCGGACGAGTCTGCTCACGACGCTGAGCGGCCAGTTTGCGCTGTGCTTCCTTATCTACTTTGGCTACCACCACAGGTTTAGCTTCTGTTTCTACTACCTGTGCTTTGGCTAAGGCATTCTGTGCATTGATCTGCTGTTGACGCGCTTCACGTAACCATTTGGCATAGTCCTGCAAATCACCCTCAAATTCGGTACAACGTCCGGCATGTACTAACAGCAATTCATCACATACTGTCGCAATCAATTGACGTTCATGCGAAACGAGTACCACCGCACCTTCAAAATCCTGCAAAGCCATAGTCAGGGCATGGCGCATATCCAGATCCAGATGGTTTGTCGGTTCATCCAGAATCAGTACATTTGGACGCTGCCAAACAATTAAAGCCAAAGCCAAACGTGCACGTTCACCCCCAGAGAAACTCTCACATGGGGTATCCATGCGCTCACCGCTAAAACCGAAACTGCCGAGGAAAGAGCGTAAAGAAGCTTCACTGATTTTTGGATCGGCGATGCGCGCCAGTTGTAGCATTGGGCTGGCATTAGCATCCAAAGCATCCATCTGGTGTTGAGCAAAATAACCAATATTGAGTAATTCTGAGGCTTTACGTTGACCATTTAATAACGGCAAATCTCCGACTAAGGTTTTGATTAGGGTTGATTTACCCGCACCATTCATTCCCAGTAAACCAATGCGAGAATTTGGGGTGATTTGCAGGTTAATTTTGCTGGCAATCGATTTATCGCCATAACCAATTTCCGCCTGTTCCAAGGCCAGAAGTGGTGAACTCATTTTGGTCGGTTCACGGAAACTGAAGGTAAAAGGCGTATCTACATGAGCAGGGGCGAGATCCTGCATACGCTCCAGCATTTTGATCCGGCTTTGGGCCTGACGTGCTTTAGTTGCTTTGGCTTTGAAACGGTCAATAAATTTTTGTAAATGTGCTCGGGCTTCCTGCTGTTTCTCAAAGGCCTGTTGCTGTTGCGCCAGACGCTCGCTACGGGTCACTTCAAAAGTTGAATAATTACCGGTATAGAGGGTGAGTTCCTGATTTTCGATATGCAGAATATGATCCGTCACGGCATCCAGAAAATCACGGTCATGCGAAATTAGCACTAAAGTGCCTTCATACGCCTTTAACCAGTCTTCGAGCCACAAAATCGCATCCAGATCCAAGTGGTTGGTCGGTTCATCGAGTAATAGCAGGTCTGAACGGCTCATCAGGGTACGGGCCAGATTCAGACGCATCCGCCAACCGCCTGAAAAGCTGGAAACATCCAGGCGAATCTGATGATCCATAAAGCCCAGACCGGCCATCAACTGAGCTGCTTTAGATGGAGCAGAATAGCCATGAATCTCGTCGAAACGGCCATGTAACTGTGCCAGTTCAGCATCGGATAGTTGTTCCGGATGTGCCAGTTTGGCCTGTATATCCCAATACTCTTCATCGCCTGACAGAACAAAATCAATGGCCGGCATATCTAGGGCTTTAATTTCCTGAGCCATATGCGCTACGGTCCAAACGGATGGACGAGTCAGCGAACCTTCATCTGCACTGAGCTCACCTAAAAGAGCCGCAAACAGGGTAGATTTTCCTGCGCCATTCACACCGGTTAAACCAATTTTCCAGCCGGGATGAAGCTGCATGGAGGCTTTTTGAAATAACACTCGCCCACCACGGCGTAACGAAACTTGGTCTAACTGAATCATTGAACTTACTAACAAGGGCAAAAGAGAATGCCGCTATTCTAATGGAAAGCCCGGAGAAAACAAAAAATCTTCGTTGCAGTTTATCCTGTTCAGGCTTTAAAAATTTATAGATTCATATATGATGAACTATGTTTTGAGTAAATACTCTATTTTGTTTAAAAACCGAAAGATAGAGCCATCAAGGTTCATAATAATATTGAGTAGAATAAAAATGAAAAAAGGATTTTTAATTTTATCTGCACTGGGCCTATGGGCTTCAAGTGCACATGCTGCCCCAGTCAATGTCTGTGTATTTGATTTACTGGGAAAATCGGGTGAATCCTTCAAGCTGCTGGAAGAGTGGGCATTGGCCAGCAAGCAGTGGGGAGCTACGGTTCAATTGATTGCTTATCAGGATGAAGCCAAAGTCGATCAGGATGCCAAAGCTGGAAAATGCGATGGCTTCTATATGACATCCATGCGCGCGCGAGCTTATAACAAATTTGCCGGCTCCATTGATGCCATTGGCGGCGTTCCTAATAATGACATCGCCATGAAAGCGGTGAGTTATGTGCTGGATAAGCGTAATACCAAACGGATGACCACCCAGATTGGCAAGGAAAAATTTGAAGTGGCCGGTATTGGCCAGATTGGTCCTGCTTATATTTTTGTCCGTGATCGTAATATGAACAAGCTGGAACATATTAAAGGCAAGAAGTTTGCAGTTCTACATTATGACTATGCCCAAACCATTATGGTGAACCGGGTAGAAGCCGTACCGGTGAATTCGGAAATTTCCAATTTCATCCGTAAATTTAATCAGGGTGAAGTAGATATTGTGGCAGCGCCCGCTTATGCCTTTAAACCTCTCGAAGTGACTAAAGGACTGGGGCAGAAAGGAGCCATGATTAACTTTCCGGTGGTCAATGTCACAGCAGATCTGATTATTCGACCGGATAAATTTCCGGAACAGTTTGCAGCCAATTCCCGACAATGGTTTTTTAAGCAGTTACCACGCAGCTTCGCGATGGTGAAACGAATGGAAGCAGAAATCTCGCGTAAATATATACTGAACCTGAGTCGTGAGGAACAGGTCAGTTATCAAAAAATTCTGCGTGAAGGACGCATGGATTTAACCAAACAGGGCATCTATGACGCTGGCATGATGACAGTATTAAAACGGGCACGTTGTACTGTAGAAAGAACCAATTTTGAGTGCTCAATTAGTGGTGAATAGTTTTAAAATCATGTATATCTTTGTAACTACATCGAATGAAATGTAATTCAAAGTAGCCAAGCGAAAATATTAAGATACTGATATATTTATAAAAAAGTCGAATAAAGGAAATCGGATAAAGCTCATTTATCTTTATAGGCCAAAAAACGGCTTTTATCTGGAGTAAATGCTCTATTTTTTTGAAATAAATTTGCTTAATATTTGACGCGTGTACGGACACTCAGCTAACAACAAGATTTCAAAGGATAACTAAAATGAAAAAAACACTCTTATCATTGGCTGCATTTTCTGCATTTGGTTTTGCAGGTGTGGCACATGCAGAAAAGGTCGATATCTGTGTGTTTGACCTACTTGGTAAATCTGGCGAGTCTTTCCAGATGGCTCAGGAATGGGCACTGGCAGCAAAAGGCTGGGGCGCAGATATTAATCTGATCGCTCGTCAGGATGAAGCCGTCGCTGACAATGACTTTAAGGCTGGCAAATGTGATGGCGTATTCATGACCGCCATGCGTGCCCGTCAATATAACAAGTTTGCTGGTTCAATCGATGCCTTAGGTGGTGCTCCAAGTAATGCCATTGCACAGCGTGCGATTAGCTTCGCTTTAGATAAGCGTAATGCGGCTAAAATGGTTACGACCATGGGCGGTAAAAAGTATGAGGTGGCCGGGATTGCGCCACTGGGTTCAGCTTTTATCTTTGTGCGTGACAAAAACATCAACTCTATTGAAAAAGCCGCAGGGAAGAAGTTCGCTGTTCTTGGCTATGATGATGCGCAAAAAATCATGGTTCAACGTGTAGGTGCTCAGGCCGTAGTGTCTGATGTATCCAACTTCGTGGCCAAGTTTAATAATGGCCAAGTCGATATGGTGGGCGCACCGGCGTATGCGTACAAGCCACTCGAAATCTATAAAGGTCTGGGCAATAGCGGTGCGATGTTTAACTTCCCGGTACTGCATGTCACCTCTGACTTTGTGATCCGTCCGGAGAAATTCCCAGCCGGTTTTGGCCAGAAGTCTCGTGACTGGTTCATTAAAAACCTGCCTAAGAGCATGGCGATGATTAATCGTCTGGAAGCTGGTATTCCAGCGAAATATAAGCTGAATCTGAGTGCAGAAGATAAAACCAAGTATCAGAAGTTATTACGTGAAGGGCGTATGGATATGACCAAGCGTGGAATCTATGATGCCAGCATGATGTCGGTATTGAAACGTGCACGTTGCTCTGTCGATAAGGCCAACTTTGAATGTTCACTTTCTGGCGAATAATTTGATTTTTAAGGAAAAAAGCTTAGATTTATCTAAGCTTTTTTTATATTAAACAAAGTCAGATCTGCCATTGCAGATCACGGTAAAGCAGTTAAGCTGATTAAAAATAATGCTTTCATGTTTAGTATAAAAAACAATAACATGTAGCACTTAAAGCAGATAACAAAAACAAGGCAATCAAGGAAAGCAAAATGATGCAGAGAGGATGGAAAGCCCTGGCTGTAGGTGCAGCACTCACGGCAGTTTCAGGTCTGACGCAGGCTAAACAGGTAGTATGTGTATTCGATCTGGTCGGCAAAAATGGTGACGTCTATGCCGTAATGAAAGACTATCAGCTGGCTGCAAAAAACTGGGGTGCTGATATCGAGCTTAGGGTAAATACCAATGAAGCTGTCGTCGCAGAAGATTTTAAAGCCGGTAAATGTGACGGGATCAGTGTTACCGGTATGCGTGGCCGTCAGTTTAACCGTTTTACCGGTTCACTCGATGCGATCGGCGCAATTCCAGATCTGAACCTGGCGGTAAAAGTCATGCAAGGCCTGGCGAGTCCGACCTTTGCCAAGCTCATGGTTCAAGGCAAGTATGAAGTCGCAGGAGTGATTCCGGTAGGCGATGCCTTCCTGATGGTCAATGACCGAAGCATTAATACAGTTGCGAAAGCAGCAGGTAAAAAAATTGCTGTACTTGACTATGACGAAGCACAAAAAATCATGGTTCAACAAGTGGGTGCACAGGCAGTCAGCGCCGATGTGACCAACTTTGGCTCTAAATTTAACAATGGCCAGGTCGATATTATTGGTGCACCGGCTGCCGTATTTAAACCGCTAGAGCTGCATAAAGGTTTGGGCAGCAAGGGTGCCATTGTGAATTATCCGGTATTGCAGGTCACTGGTAATATCATTATTCGTCCAGATAAATTCCCGGCAGGATATGGACAAAAATCACGTGAATGGGTGAAAAGCCAGTTACCACGTGCTTTTGGAATTTTGGGTAAAATGAAGGCAGATATTCCCTCTAAATACTGGATGGATATTCCTGAAGCAGATAAGCCAGGTTACCAAAAGCTGATGCGTGATTCGCGGATTGATCTGACCAAACGCGGTATTTATGACAAACGTATGATGAAGTTACTCTGGCAATTCCGCTGCAAGCAGAATCCGAAAAACTTCGAATGTGCATTACAGGATGAGAACTATAAACAATCCTGATAAAATTACTCTGATTTGACTTTTAATCTGTACAGACTGACCATATATTGAGTGTGTTATACTTGAAATATGGTCTTTTCTTTTTAAAGACATTCCATTCAACAGAGGAATCCGCCATGAATGCTCAAGCGCTTGTGCTCACCGACAATGCCGCAAATAAAGTACGCCAGTTGCGTGACAGTGAAGGTAACCAAGACTTAATGCTCCGTGTGTATGTCACCGGTGGCGGCTGTTCAGGTTTCTCTTATGGCTTTAACTTTGCGGAAAGCCAAAATGAAGATGATGCAGAATTCGTCAATGGCGATGTCAAAATGCTGGTCGATTCTCTGAGCTATCAATATCTGGTCGGTTCAGTGGTTGACTATGTTGAAGGTCTGGAAGGTTCACGTTTTGTGGTACAAAACCCGAATGCGACCACGACCTGTGGTTGTGGATCTTCATTCTCGATCTAATACCTATCAAGTTGAATAAAAAAGTCCTCATATGAGGACTTTTTTATATCTGAAGAAAGCTTAGCTTTCCAGTTTGACCGCTTCAAGCAGGTCAAAAATCACTGTAGTGACATCCTGACTCAGTTCGCGGTTATTAAATATCTCGTAGGCTGTAATGGTAATGTCCGTATCACTCGGCAACAGACGCTGTTCTTCCTCAATCAAGTCATTGATCGGTAACAAAGTCTGTTTCACTTGCAGATGCAAAATATCCTTAAATTCAAGATTTTCATCATCCAGCTCGATCAGCTGTTCATTGAAATAAGGCAGCAAAATTGAATGAAGATAAGGTTGAATATCCTCGATATCAAAGATCTCGATATCACGGGTTTCATCAATCGTACTAATGTGGTCATTTACTTCAATTAAAATATGGTAGTAACTCACATGAATCTCCAAGAAAGTTGGCCTAAGACGTCCTACTGTTCTTCACAATAACATGAAATGAAACCAAGTTGTATTTTTACTAGCCTAAACACATAAATAATATAGGGAATTAAAACCTGAATGTTATCGGGTATACAATAGGGTCTTGTCTGCCGGGCGTAGTTTGAAATCTTGCAGATTCTGTTCACCCAATACAGGATACATTAAGGCTTCCGGATCATTATGATGATAGAGACCCAAGGCATGGCCCAGCTCATGTGCCAAAGTTAAACGTAAATCATCTTTGGCATCAAACTGGTAAATCTGGATCTTATCTCCCATAAAAATACCCTTATGAAACTGGCGTGGGGGAAAACGCTGCTGGGCCTGCTGGATATTTCGCTGATGGCTTTGCACACTGTTTTGATGAACAGAAACTTGCTGATTAAATGAAGATAGCTGTTCCTGAAGATAGGCATATTCGCGCTTAAAACTTTCCAGTTTAGGCTTGAGCATTTCCATCTCATACTGAAGCTGTTCACGCTCGGCAGATGAGCTGGCTTGTTGACGGCGTTGCAATAAGGTTTGAAATTCAAACTCAAGCTGACTTTTTTGCTGGATCAGTCGTTGCTGCTGATCTTCCAGATTTTTCTGTGAAACTTGCAGATTGCTGACTTCACGCTGATATCTGGCTTCATCGGCAAGTAACTTTTTTTCAACCTTTTTAAAGGCTTCATAGTCCTGTTGGCGTTGATCATAAATCAGTTGAATGGCCAGCTGAGCATTCTCATCATAGACCATCAGATCATCGAGATTGGTTCCTTCATGCCAGATCTGAATAGCTTCCTGACTTAATTGAATGACCTCATCACGGGTCAAGCCAAAACCGGGATCGACTTGGTCAATCCGGAAACGTAGGCGCGTATCAAAAGGATGGGTCAAACGGTCAGCCAGGGAATTAAATTTTAATTGTGGATGGGTCTTGGTTTGTAGATACAAAAACAGTGACACAATGAAAACGACAATCCCCAGAAAGCTTAAAAGACGCATAGTGTTTTTTTAAATATTGTTTGGCTCAATGTAGCTAAAAAACCAGCAAAATCCTAGCGTCAGAGCGATAAAAAGTGGCAATAAAAAACCGTGCTTATGCACGGTTCTGTTCAGGTCAGATTATGATTTTTTACCTTTCCACTGTTCAACCTGTCTTGGCATATTGGAATGATAGATAAAACCAAGGCCTATACCATTCAATAAGAAGATCATAAATTCAATTAAATATTTCAGGTTATAGGAATGTCTGGTTTGGTGATTAAAGGCATACAGCGTGATTTCAGATTTAAAGATCTGGAAAATAATATAGCTCAGCAATCCAATAGCTAGAATGATAAAGCCTTTTCCGGAAGGATAACGCTGAGGTACTGCCAGGATCAGTAATACAATAATGGCAATCAGAAAACCTAGGGAAAAAGAAGCTTCAATTCCGAAGGTTTGCAGGTAATTAAAAGGTGCTAGTACCACATTCGGCGGTAAGATCAGAAGCAGATTGCCCATCGGGTAGAGCAGCATGATCGCAAGCCCGGAAGCCAGAAGAAAAAGCTTAATAAAATTCTGCATACGTTTTTATTTTTAAGTTATTTATTTCATTATAGTTTAATTAAAAAACATTCTATTGCCTATGCATTGAGCAAAAAAAAGACCGCATAAAATGCGGTCTTTTTCTCAAAGTGACAAATTATTTTTTGTCATCTTTTACTTCAGTGAATTCAGCATCAACTACGCCGTCATCTGCTTTTTGAGCTTGGCCTTCGCCGCCTTGGAATGCATTAGGATCGAAACCTTGTGCACCGCCTTGGCCTTGAGCTGCTTCATAAGCACGTTGGGTGATCGGCATAATAATGTTTTGCAATGCTTCAGTTTTCGCTTTGATTGCTTCGACATCATTTTCTTTCGTAGACGCTTCTAACTCAGAAACCGCAGTTTCGATTGCAGTTTTTTCGTCAGCAGTCACTTGTTCGCCAAGATCTTTTACTGCTTTTTGAGCAGAAGAAACTAGTGCATCCGCTTCGTTACGTGCTTTTGCAAGCTCTTCGAACTTACGGTCTTCTTCAGCATTTGCTTCAGCATCTTTGATCATTGCTTCGATTTCAGCATCAGACAAACCTGAGTTTGCTTTGATCTGGATAGATTGCTCTTTACCAGTGCTCTTATCTTTCGCAGATACTTTCAAGATACCATCCGCGTTGATGTCGAACGATACTTCAATTTGTGGCACACCACGTGGAGCAGGTGGGATGTCGCCTAACTGGAAGTTACCCAACAATTTGTTTTGTTGAGCCATTTTACGTTCACCTTGGTAAACTGAAATGTCTACAGCAGGCTGGTTGTCCGCAGCAGTTGAGAACACCTGAGATTTCTTCGCAGGAATCGTCGTGTTTTTCTCAATGATTGGAGTCAACACGCCACCCATGGTTTCAATACCAAGAGTTAGTGGAGTTACGTCAAGAAGAAGTACGTCAGTTTTATCACCAGACAATACCGCACCTTGGATCGCAGCACCCATTGCGACTGCTTCGTCCGGGTTCACGTCTTTACGTGGCTCGCGACCGAAGAATTCTTGTACTTTTTGTTGTACAAGTGGCATACGAGACTGACCACCTACCAAAATTACGTCAGAGATGTCAGAAGTTGAAAGACCTGCATCTTTCAGCGCAATCTTACAAGGCTCGATGGTACGAGCTACAAGATCAGCAACTAAACCTTCAAGTTTTGCACGAGTTACGTTGATCACTAAGTGTTTAGGACCAGTCGCATCTGCAGTGATGTATGGAAGGTTGATTTCAGTTGCGTTAGAAGAAGAAAGCTCGATTTTTGCTTTTTCAGCTGCTTCTTTCAGACGTTGTAACGCAAGTGGATCGTTTTTCAAGTTCACGTTTTGTTCTTTCTTGAACTCTTCAACCAGGTAGTCGATCAATGCATTATCGAAGTCTTCACCACCCAGGAAGGTATCACCGTTAGTTGATAACACTTCGATTTGCTGGTCGCCATCAAGATCCGCAATCTCAATGATTGAAACGTCGAAAGTACCACCACCCAAGTCGTATACCGCAACTTTACGGTCGCCTTCTTTCTTGTCCATACCGAACGCAAGTGCCGCAGCAGTTGGTTCGTTGATGATACGTTTAACTTCTAGGCCTGCAATTTTACCTGCATCCTTAGTTGCTTGACGTTGTGCATCGTTGAAGTAAGCAGGAACAGTAATCACCGCTTCAGTGACTGTTTCACCCAGGTAGTCTTCTGCAGTTTTCTTCATTTTTTTCAGAACTTCTGCAGAGATCTGTTGTGGAGCAAGTTTCTTGTCGTTTACTTCAACCCAAGCATCACCATTGTCAGCTTTCAGGATTTTGTAAGGAACCAGACCGATATCTTTTTGTACCGCTTGGTCTTCATAACGACGACCGATCAGACGTTTGATCGCGAATAATGTGTTTTTAGGGTTGGTTACCGCTTGGCGTTTAGCTGATTGACCAACAAGGATCTCACCATCTTTGTACGCAATAATAGATGGAGTTGTACGTGCGCCTTCAGCGTTTTCGATAACTTTAACTTTGTCGCCTTCAAGTACTGCAACACATGAGTTTGTAGTACCTAAGTCAATACCAATGATTTTAGCCATTTGGATGTTTCCTCAAAAATTTTTTTGTGATTTACACTTGTTATCCGATATGAGAGCCGTTCAATTTTTTTCAAGTAAATTTTTAGAAAAAATTTCACAAACTCCCGATTTATTTCGCTTAAGCGCCAACCATGACCATTGCAGGACGTAATAAACGACCATTGAGGGCATAGCCTTTTTGCAAGACTGTACCGATTTCATTAGATTTGGCATTTGGATCAATACCGACTGCCTGATGCAATTCAGCATTAAAACCATTTGCGGTATCAACTGCGACTACACCAAATTTCTCTAGTGTATTGAGCAACGCTTTCAGCGTCAGTTCTACGCCTTCACGTAACGGGCCCTGTTCTTCCCCTGCAGCAACAATCGCGCGCTCCAGGTTATCCACTGTATCTAGCAGCTCTTTAGAGAACTTTTCCAGCACAGTGTCTTTATGCTTTTCTGATTCACGCTGAATACGTTCTACACTTTTTTGTGCTTCGTAAACTGCATTGGCAGTGCGTGCCTTTTCTAACTTTAAGTCACCTTCAAGTTGTGCAATCTGCTCTTGTAAAGATTCAACGGTAACTTCTACTTGCTCAGGTTCAGCTTGAGTTTGCTCTACCTCTTGTGTCGCTTGCTCTTGCTCAAGATCTTGAACTTGTTCGTTCTGCTCAGTTGCCATTGATTTACTCCGTTTAAATGGGTTTTTAAACATGTACAGTCCTTGGGCGTCAGAGTTAACTGCGTTAATACTGAACTGCCATGATTGAAATTTTTAATTATTTAAAGAAATCGGGGCAGGGGTAAAAAATTCAAGCACAAGTACAGATTAATTTTAGGATTTATTTAGATTTAATGACTTTCATAAATGTAGCATCGTATTTTTAGATAGAAATAATAATTTTTATCTGTTTTAAATATTTTTAAGACCGGTGCATCATAGCGTCATTAACAGCGACCTTGTTCTGAGGAGAGAGCTGAACCAGGTTGCTGTTGCCTTATTTTTTTAAGCTGTTTTTTCCAGTCGGATCCCTCACACATGGTCCGGCTTTTTTTTGTCCAGATTATTTTTTAGACATAAAAGCGATTAATAACTAAGCAATAAAGTATTACACAAAAAATGAGCAACGCTATATTATTCATTTCAGATTCTATCGCTGTAGTTTCTTCTCTTTTTTAGAAATGTGTTTTCGTGGCTTATCTTTTCTCTAGATAAGCCTTTTTTTTGCCTGAAATTTGCTACGGTTTTCGACTTATAAAATGGGATCATCTTCATCAAGGCTGTGTTGAGTAAAAACATTTCTTCTATTCAAAGAAAATAACTGGAATGAGATCAAAACCATAAAACCGAGTCCATAAAAAAAGCCCTGATCTAAATCAGGGCCTCTTTTTTTATTTATATTCTGCCTAATCACGACGATTACGTGGTCGCTGCTGTTCCTGTTTACGTCGCTGATCATTCCAGCGTGGATTATTGGAGCGGTTTTGCTGAACCCGTTTACGCTGCTGTTCTGCCACTTTTTTACGTTGTTCCAGCTGCTGGCGACGTTTACGTTCGGCCTGGGCCTGTTTCTGACGCTGGTTACTCAGATTCTTGCGTTGCTGTTCCAGACGTTGTCGTTCCAGTTGAGTTTTACGACGATCCAGTTCTATTTGCCGACGACGTTCCTGTTCCCAGTTACGCTGCTGAATATTTTTGCGCCGTTCCAGTTCCAGCCTCTTACGTTGCTGTTCATATTCCCAGCGTTGCCGGTCATAGCGGCGGTCTTGATCATAACGATAGTCATAACCTCGATCGCGACGGTCATAACGTCCGTCATAATAACCATCATCAGGAAAAGCCACACAGCCTACGGCTAAAAATGCAGTGGCTAAGGATACCGTTATTATTCTTATCGCCATAAGCTATCTCCTTTTATACAGACTTCTACATCAAAGTCGCAAAAGTGCTGTAAAAATCTCACTTAAACTGTCAATGACATCTGATTAAATTCAGGTTAGCGTATTTGGCAGATAATCTATGTACATTGATATTAAGACTTATATAAGAATATGGTCACTAAAACCCTAATCATGTAGAAAAAATGAAGAATTATGGGAAAAGGATGAAAACTCATGGGTGCGAATAATCCGGTCACAAAATTTGTAATGGATAAGGGGCAGGGCACTGCAGCACGTTTGCTGGATTGCCTGCCGAGCTTTGCACAAGAACGTCTGGTAAAAGCATTGGATTATCCTTATGACTATCCTGATTTGGATCCTTATATAAAATGCTTGATGGCGATTCAGATCAAACAGGGACAGCAGAGTTTTATTAGTGAAGATGCGGTGCGATCACGTCAACTGTTTGATGAACGCATGAAAGCTATTCAGGCGAAACCGACGCCGGTCAAGGCAGTCGAGGATCTGCGTCTGCCATTGCAAAATGGCACTATCTTTGCCCGACATTATCATCCGGCACCACAGAAAAAATTGCCGATGGTCATTTTCTATCATGGTGGTGCATTTATAGTGGGTGGTTTGGATACACATGATGAGTTTTGCCGTTTATTGGCGGTGCATGCCAAGGTGCAGGTACTCAGCGTGGCTTATCCGCTAACGCCCGAATACAGTCCTTTGCAGATGGTACAGGTTTGTGAAGATGCTCTGGCTTGGGTACACCAAAACATCAAGCAGCTGAAAATCTATAAAAACCAGATTGTAGTGGCCGGGGATAGTGCGGGTGGAAATCTGGCGGCAGTAGTTGCGCAGCGGAGTGCCGATAAAATCTATGCACCTCGTGCACAGTTATTGCTTTACCCGGCTGTCGATTTTAAAAGCCGCCATCCTTCTTTTTATGCCTATAATCAGGGCCTGGTACTTTCAGCTCAGGATATTGATCTGGTGACCAAGCTATATGCTGAAACACATCAAGTCGAACTGGACGATCCGCTGATTTCACCGACCTATGGTGAACTGAAGGATCTGCCACCTGCCTATGTGATTACTGCCCGTCATGATGTGTTGCATGATGAGGGTTCAATCTATGCACTGAAGTTACGTGAGAATGGGGTGCGAGTGTACTATCAGGAATATACGGATCAGGCACACGGTTTTATCAATCTGACCCCAATTCATAAACGCTCAAAAAAACAGGTCATCGAACTCAGCAAGAACTTCCGTAAATTCCTGGATAAAAAAATCTGATTCAGAAATAGATGTAATTAAGGTGTTTCACGTGAAACACCTTTTTTATTTTTTATGGATCTTGGCTTCTGGAAAGACTAGATTAAATTTAGGCACATAGAAGCTTTGTAAATATTTAGCCTTAGAAAAATCCGGGAATATATCCTGAGCATCTTGCCACTCTGCCTGAATAAGCTTGGATAAATAACCCCGAAATTGAGGGCTAAACTGATAATGTTGGGATTTCCAGGTTTGCCGGATTTTTAGCATGGAGCTTGGAAGATGATGACTATTTAAATAGAAAGAACGAGGAGATTTAGGTTTTTTAAGACGAAGCGTCATGCTTTGCTCACGATAAGTAATGCGGCAAATCGTTTCCTGTCCCTGTTCTTGCCAGTCAAACTCTGCATATTCTTTAGGAATACCCCACAAGTGCTGACCATGCACAATAGATTCATGAGTAGAGACATAAATTTTCGGAATAGTCGAAAGACGCCGTCTGCTAATTAAAGGATGATCCATAATGAGCAATTCATCATAAGGGCCCACAGGAGAATGATGATAGCGCACTAATAGAACCTGAACGACACGGCCGAGTGGAGATGGCGCAATCCGAAAACTTTGAAATTCACGAATGAAATGAGGGGTAATCCAGTAATTTAGAATAAAACCCTCCCCCTGCAAATGCCAAGGCGGAAATTGATGGACGCTTTTCTCCTGTAGTAATGCATGGCTCATTATTATTCTCTTGTCTTTAGTCGGCAGGTCACTGCATTATTAGTCATGAAAGATTAATATGTTGTGAATCTCAACCTTTCTTTATCAGTAGATGAGTTAAAAAATGTTAAAAAAATCATTATCTGCTATCGCGTTGATCGCATTTAGCTTGCCAAGTTTTGCTGCCAATACCCTGATCGAGATGAAGACCTCATCCGGTAATATCGAAATTGAACTCTTTAATGACAAAGCACCGATTACGGTGAAAAACTTTGAAGAATATGTCAAAAGCAACTTCTATACAGGAACCATTTTCCATCGGGTCATTCCTGGTTTCATGATTCAGGGCGGAGGCTTTGATCTCAACATGCAGGAAAAAGCCAATAATAAAGCTTCAATCAAGAATGAATCAGATAATGGTTTGCAAAACAAACGTGGCACTTTGGCCATGGCACGTACCAACGACCCTAATTCGGCGAAAGCGCAGTTCTTTATTAACCTGGTAGATAACAGTTTTCTGGATCGTTCACCAAGAAATGCTGGATATGCAGTATTTGGGCGGGTCACTAAAGGTATTGAAGTAGTCGATAAGATCGCTCAAGTACCTACTCAGAACTATGGCATGCATCAGGATGTTCCGAAAACAGCTGTGAAAATCAACAGTGTGACCATTAAAGCACCAAGCGTGAAAAAGTAAGTGAAAAATAAAACATAAATGTTTTTTTTATATTTTCTTTGGAATATTATGAACTTATGTAACAATTGGTAGGAAAATGAACTAATTTGGTGCATAAAAATGAAACAGTCATGATTGGTGTGCGTTAAAAGCACTTGCTTGTGTAGGAAATTGCCCTATAATGAGCT
>NZ_VOZC01000018.1:0-48136 GCF_013419975.1 Acinetobacter sp. YH12041
TGAGGATCAGAAAGCTTGTTTGAATCGATGTATTTCATCCGCAGATTATGCACGAATGCTAAGAAATCCGGAGTGCAAATATTAACCAAAAAGAAGATCGTTTTTTGATTTATGAAAGAGATCTAATAAAGATTTTTACTATTTTCTAATTTCCTAAACCTTTTATATCCCCACAAATACTGCTCTGGAGCAATGTTAATCATTCGCTCCATTTCCTTGTTTAAGGTATCTACAGAAAGCTGTAAGTCTTTAGAGAGAATATCTGTTGATAATTTAGTTACATGAATATCAAAGCCGTTTAGATCATCATGACGTAGGCAACTCAAGCCAATTACAGAGCATTGGGTTTTTGCAGCCAATTTAGAGAGCAGGGTGGAAGATAGAGCATTCTGTCCATAAAAAGGTGAGTAAATACCGCCGCTTTCTTTGGGCACATGGTCAGGAAGAATGGCAGCGAATCCACCCTGTTTTAGATGCTTGAATAAAGCTCTTACACCACTTTCATCAGTCGGAACAAGGGTAGCATTTAAACGTTGCCGTGCTTCGAGCATAAACCGATCGACATCAGGATTTTTGCTCGGTTTATACATGATGACAGGGCTAGTGTGTTGATTCACCCAGGCATTAAGTAACTCCCAAGTACCAAAATGAGGAACGACTGCTAAAGTTCCATTCGGGTTTTTCAGTGCATCAGTAAAAATTTCTGGATGATGAATATTCCGGATTTGTTTTAATGCGAACTCAGGTTCAGAACCCCAAATTTTGACTGACTCGGCATAGGTCATGCATTGGCTTTGAACACTTCGTTTTGCCAGTCGTGTACGTTCTGATGCTGACAGTTCAGGATAGGCAATCCCTAAATTAATTTCTGTAGTACGGCGAATCGATGAATTCGTGATATAGAGAAGTGATCCAACACTTTTCGCCAAATTTTGAATGAATCTTAACGGGAGTTTGGAGAAGTTCTTGAGTAATGCGTACATGGTGTGCAGCTTGCCTGATTAAGATTCTTGATCAGGATTGCCTTTAAGCACCATATAAATCAAACCTACAAAAATGACAAGTGCACCTAAAATGCTGCTCAGGCAGAAGTACACAATACGGTCATTGGTGTCCAGGTTAAACAGGTTGTTTGCAAGGATATAGCGCATGAACAGCCATTGTACGACTGAAAACACGATCAGCATGATGCCACGGTTACGAACAGCAGGACGCATCGCCATTGCCAAATTACCTAAAAATAGAAACTGAAGCTATTATGCCACTGTCGTGCAGGCTTCTCAATGCAATAAAAAAGCCCTGTTAGAACAGGGCTTTTTTACTCAAATCATCAAGAAATTATTCTTGAGATTCGGCTTTTGGTTTTTCACGTAAGCGAATACCCAAATCACGCAGTTGAGTTGATTCAACTGGTGCAGGTGCTTGAGTCAATGGACATTCAGCAGTTTTAGTTTTCGGGAATGCAATCACGTCACGGATTGAAGATGCACCAGTCATCAACATCACCAGACGATCCAGACCGAATGCTAAACCACCGTGAGGAGGCGCACCGAATTTCAATGCATTTAACAAGAAGCTGAATTTCTCTTCTGCTTCTTCTTCAGAAATACCCAGCGCTTCAAAGATCGCCTTTTGCATTTCCAAAGTATAAATACGCAGTGAACCACCACCGATTTCAGTACCGTTCAATACCATATCGTAAGCAACAGACAATGCCTCACCTGGATTATTCTTCACATCTTCAACGCTTGATTTAGGAAGCGTGAACGGATGGTGAACAGAAGTCCATTTGCCATCATCAGTTTCTTCGAACATCGGGAAGTCAACTACCCAAAGCGGAGCCCATTCGCAAGTTGCAAGGTTCATGTCATGACCAATTTTCACACGAAGTGCGCCCATTGCATCATTCACAACTTTGGCTTTGTCTGCACCGAAGAATACGATGTCGCCATTTTCAGCACCAACACGTTTCAACAGATCCAGCACGATTGGCTCGATGAATTTAACGATTGGAGATTGAAGACCTTCGATGCCTTTTTCAAGTTCATTAACTTTGATGTAAGCCAGACCTTTCGCACCGTAGATACCAACGAATTTAGTATATTCATCGATTGCGCTACGTGGCAGTGAGCCTGCACCTGGAACGCGAAGCGCAACGATACGGCCTTTAGGATCTTTAGCAGGACCAGCGAATACTTTGAACTCGACGTCTTGCATCAAGTCTGCAACGTCTACAAGTTTCAAAGGAATACGTAAGTCTGGTTTGTCAGAAGCGTAGTCACGCATCGCTTCTGAATAAGGCATACGTTGGAATTTGTCGAATTTGATGCCAAGAAGTTCGTCGAACATCTTAACAGTCATGCCTTCCATCAAATCCATAATATCGTCATCGCTCATGAACGATGTTTCGATGTCGATTTGAGTGAATTCAGGCTGACGATCCGCACGTAAATCTTCGTCACGGAAACATTTAGCGATCTGGTAGTAACGATCTACACCACCTACCATCAACAACTGTTTGAACAGCTGTGGTGATTGTGGAAGAGCATAGAAGCTACCATTAGATACACGGCTTGGAACTAAGTAGTCACGCGCACCTTCAGGGGTCGCACGAGTCAAGATCGGAGTTTCAACGTCCAGGAAACCGTGATCGTCTAAATAGTTACGGATCAGGTTGGTCACTTTAGAACGGAAACGTAAACGATCGATCATTTCAGGACGACGGATGTCCAGGAAACGATATTTCAAACGAATTTCTTCAGAAATGCTTGTGTTTTCGTCATTTAATGGGAATGGAGGAGTTTCAGACTGAGCAAGAACTTCGATTTCTTTACCCAATACTTCGATTTGACCACTCACCATGTTGGCATTTTCAGTACCCGCATAACGGCGACGTACACGGCCTGTAATTTTTAATACGTATTCAGAACGTGCTTTGTCTGCTGTTGCAAACGCTTCAGGTGTATCTGGGTCGATAACCACTTGAACAAGACCGTCACGGTCACGCATGTCAAGGAAGATGACACCACCGTGGTCACGGCGACGGTGTACCCAACCGCATAATGTTACGGTCTGGTCAATTTGAGCTTCGGTTAAAGAACCGCAGTAATGAGTTCGCATCATAGCGTTAAAAATCCAACTATATGGGTTAAGGAAGCGTATACGTAAACAGCGTACCGCCTTTAGCAAAGGTAGGATTATGCCTCTTTGGGCATGTTGTCACAAGAACTTGAGGCAAAAACAGTATCATTTTAAAGTGAATAAGCAGAAAGCTGGAGATTTTCCTAACCCATACGCCGATCACGATCCAGAAATAGAAATAGCAGACAGCCCAAACTAAAAGTGATTAAAAAGCCCTGGCTAAATTCATTGATAGAGCGGCCGGTAAAATAATATAGATCAGATCGCCAGACCTCATCCGGAATATAACGCATATAGTCCCATGTCGAAAATAAACCTGTGAGCGTAGATAGACCGAATAGACCCCAGCAAAAGATGAGAATCTTGTGACTGACGCTTAGATATTGCCGGTGAGTTTTATAGTAATGCAGACTCATCCACAGAATAAAAGGCAGAGCTAGGGCAGAAGTCCCGATCTGTAAAATCCGGTGTAGGGGATAAGTTCGTCCTAAAATTTGATACTGCTGGCTGAGAATGTCATAAAAGGCAAAGGTTCGAAAATCTGCATGGGTCAGACCATCCCAAATAATATGAGTGGCTGTCCCAATCACCACTGCAATACACATAGCGCAAATAAATCTGAATGCTGAAAATAAGTTATGAATATTTAAGTCATGCTGTATACCAATAAAACGATAAATCACTGGCCGGTAAATCAGGTACCAGACCGCACAAAAAATAAGACCAATCCATAAATCAGGATGAATCAGCGAAGACCATAAATGGGTGATATTAGAATTCTTATGGGTAAAAAGACGGTACAGATCAGGAACCATGCTGCCAATCGCCAGTGCAGCAACAGGTAGCCGATTGCCAGTTAAATATGAAATAGGTGGAGCCAGTACAGCATGTGATAAAGTAAAGGGCATAAAAAATAGTGTTTTACTACAATGAAAAATATTCAAATGACATTCTAATAAAATATCTCATTGATTATCGTAAAGGATTGCAAAAACAATGAAATGTTATATTATAACACTATTCGAAATTGCTGAATTTGAGCTTGGGTCATGTCCTTTTCTAAGAATCTAATAACACTCTCAATTTTTGCTGTAGTTGCGCCTACAGTATTTGCTGAACAGTCATCTTCTTCTATTCCTGTACAAACCATGGATACCATTCAGGTACTAGCTCATCCACTGGTACAGACTGCGGCAGATTTTGCAGTTGCTGATCTGATGGTGGACCAGAAAGCTTTATCTGAACGTGCGACAACTATTGGTGATGCGCTGGCAGATGAACTTGGGGTGTATTCAAATCAGTATGGGACCGGAGCGAGCCGTCCTGTAATTCGAGGCCAGGATGGTCCACGTGTCAAAGTTTTGCAGCATGCCTCCGAAACGGCTGATGTATCTACTCTATCTCCTGACCATGCAGTGACAGTCGATCCGATTCTAGCCAAACAGGTCGAAGTGATTCGCGGCCCATCAACTTTGCTTTATAGCGCGGGAACCGTCGGTGGTCTGGTCAATGTCACTGACCAGAAAATCCCAACCCAAATGCCGGAAGATGGTCTGGAAGGGACTGCTGGACTACGTTACAACTCGGGCAGTGATGAAAAACTGGCAAGTGCAGGCGTGACTGCTGCAGTCGGTGAAAATTTTGCCCTGCGTGTAGAAGGTACTAAACACAAAGCCAATGACTATATTGCGCCTGATTATGTAGTAGAAGAACCTCATGGCGATCATTCACATTTTCACAAAGAACGTCGTGTAGGTAATACCTTTGCTGAAGGCCAGACCGTGAATATTGGTGGATCATGGATTCATGATCGTGGTTTCGTTGGCCTGTCTTATAGCAACCGTCAGGATGAATATGGCTTGCCGGGGCATAGTCATGAATATCATGGCTGTGTATTGCATGGTGATCATTTCCATGGCTGTCCAGAGCTGGGTGCTACCGCAGAGCATGAAGAAGAGCATGGCGGACCATGGGTAGATCTGAAATCTGAACGTTATGAAGTACGTACTGAACTGGAACAGCCTTTTGCCGGTTTTGACAAGTTACGTGCCCATGCCAGTTTTACCGATTATGAGCATGATGAGCTGGAAGAAAATGAAGTCATCAGTAATTTCAAAAGCAAAGGCTACGATGGCCGTCTAGAACTAGTCCATGTTCCGGTTGCTGGTTGGGAGGGCGTAATTGGCACCCAATATAGCCAGCAGAAAATCAATCTGGCTGCTACAGAACATGATCATCATGAAGATGGTGACGAGGATGATGAAGAACATCATGTTCATGGTTCAAGCGTGGTCATGCCAGATACCAAAACTGAAAAATACAGTCTGTTTGCCTTAGAGCATAAACAACTCGGTGATGTGCATGTCGAACTGGGTGCACGTGTTGATCATCAAAAAGTACAAGTTGAATCTGAACAGAAAAATTATTCAGGCACAGGCGTCTCTGCTTCTGCCGCTGCGAATTGGGAATTTGCCCCGAACTATAAGTTATCTGTTGTAGGTTCACATCAGCAACGTTTACCACTGGCGCAAGAGCTGTATGCCAATGGCCTGCATTTTGCCACCAATACCTATGAAGTCGGTAATCCTGATCTGGATAAAGAAAGCTCGAATAACCTGGAGCTGGGTTTCGAATATGAAGGTGCTAAGCTGGATTATCATGCACATATTTACCATAACTGGTTTGATGACTATATCTACGGTGCGACTACGGCCAGAAATGGAAATTTGCGTGGGGTAGAATATACTCAAGATAAGGCCCGTTTCTATGGGGCTGAAGCGGAAGCTACTTATGCATTAAATGACACATACAAGTTTGGTGTGTTCGGTGATTATGTACGCGGCAAAATTGAGGGTGAAAATGCACCCCGTATTCCAGCAGGCCGCTTAGGAACCAAGGTTGAAGCAGACTTTGCCGATGGCTGGTCAGGAATGGCAGAGTATTATCATGTCTTTAATCAGGACAAAACGGCCAGTTATGAAGATGAAACCCAAGGCTATAACATGGTCAATGTCGGTCTAAGCTATGCTAATAGCATTGCTGATAAAAATGCCTATCGGGTTTATTTTAAAGCCAATAACCTGCTTGATGATCAGGTCTATTCACATAGCTCATTCCTGTCGAATATTCCGCAAGTCGGACGTAATTTCACAGTCGGCGTACAATATGATTTCTAGGATTTAGATGAAATAACTGACCGAATCCAAGTACTGTCACTGAAATAGACTTGAAAAATCATCAGATTAAACCTAGCCTGAGTATATTGGGTTAGGTTTTTTCTTATGCGTATCTTTCAACGAATTCACAATAAACTGAACTGGTCAAACCGCCGTTATGCGGCCTTGATCATTGGTGTGCTGATGGCCAGTTATCTGGCTTCAGCAATTTATCATACTTATAAACCCTTACCTGAAGGGCTGAATTACACGGGTAAGCTGCGCCATGCACAGGTGAAATTTCTGGTCGATCAGACTTATCTAGATACACAGGGCAAGCAACAACTGGATCATCAGATTTTTAATGAAATGCTGAAGATGGTTGAGGAAGCAAAATCCCTGATCGTGCTGGATATGTTCCTGTTTAATCAGCAAACCGGTGCCTCTAAACAGGAACATCAGGCACTCAGCAAACAGCTCACAGAGGCCTTACTTAACAAGCGATTAATGCAGCCTGAAGTCGAAATCAAATTTATTACCGATCCGATTAATTCTGTCTACGGTGGAATTACAGCACAGCATTATCGTGAACTGCGTCAGGCGGGAGTAGATGTAATCGAAACCAATCTGACACCGCTACGTGCTTCTAATCCAAGCTGGTCAGGTTTCTGGTATCTGTGCTGTCAGGGGATTGGCAATAATCCGGAAAAAGGCTGGTTGCCAAATCCGTTTGGTCCAGAAAAAGTGACCTTACGCAGTTATTTCGACTTGTTTAATTTCAAAGCCAATCATCGTAAAACACTGGTCGTCGATACAGATCAGGGCTGGAAAGCACTGGTTACCTCAATGAACCCCCATGATGGCAGTTCACGGCACTCCAATATTGGTCTACTGGTCTGGGGCAGAACAGCGATTGATATTCTTGCGACAGAACAGGCGGTCGGGATCATGTCTCAAGCCAATATGCCGGCTGTGATTGCAGGTGAGTTTGAAGCAGAAAAAAAACAGCCTCAAGTTCAGGTGCTAACTGAAAAAGCCATTTATGAGGGAGTTCTAAAGCTGCTTGAAACGGCGAAAGCAGATGAGCAGATTGATCTGGCCATGTTCTATCTGTCAGAACGTAAGATTGTGAAAGGGTTGATTGCAGCGCATGAGCGCGGAGTGAAACTTCGGGTTTTACTTGATCCAAATAAAGATGCATTTGGTCGTGAAAAAAATGGCATTCCTAACCGGCAGGTGGCTTCAGAACTGCATAAAGCTGGTATTCCGGTACGTTGGTGTAATACCCAAGGCGAGCAATGTCATAACAAAATTCTGATGAAATATGGTGCCCAGCAAGCTGAAATGATTTTAGGTTCCGCCAATTTCACGGCGCGTAACCTAAAAAATTATAATCTGGAGACCAATCTACGTGTGGTGGGTCAGTCTCAGGCAGAAGTCTTTAGCGATGCGCAGCAGTATTTCAATACGGCCTGGTCTAATTTGAATGGCCGTTCCATGAGCGTGGACTATGCTCAATATGCTGAAGAGTCATTCTGGAAATACTGGTTATACCGTTTTATGGAATGGAGTGGTTGGTCGACGTTTTGATTGGCCTCTCCCTAGCCCTCTCCTGAAAGGAGAGGGAACTCCTTCTCCCTATGGGAGAAGGTTGGGATGAGGGGAGTTATTTTTCTGGATTCGGCGGAACCAGTTGATCCAGTTCTTTATCTGTCAGCTCATCCAGTTCAGAAATATCAGTTTTGATTTTCCATTGTGCTTCATTATCCACCGGATTTGGTAAACGCGCCTCTAGCCAGTCACATACTACATCTGGTGGGAAGTCAGCATGATTGCACTGGATGACCCAAGACAGGAAATCTTTGGCTACACCATTCATATAAGGCGGTGGAGAAACTGGAAGAAACTGAGTCGGCAGGCGCTCATTTTTAGAAATATAGTTCAGAACATGACCCAGTTCCTGTACAGTTTGCCATGCTAAAGGATGATCAACATTGATCTGAAATTTAAACCACCAGGCCTGTTTACCATCTGAGCCATAGCTATCAATCAGTCCTTTTTGAACACTGGGTACCTTGCAAAAATATTCATATAAACGATCGAAATTTAAATCAGACACAGTATGCAACTCAAAGCATTAAAAAAGTGATATTAGCATACGCACTTCAGCGTTCATCACGCAAGCCTGTTAAAGTCATGGAATCAATTACAAAACTTTGCAGCAGCAGGGGATTTATCCATATTTTCTGCATGGATTTTGGTTAAAATATGGTCAGAAATCTTTGGAGGACGCACTTATGAAAACATTAGCTTCAGGTGCATTGCTGGCTTCATTCCTGTTTGGTATTGCGGTGCCCGCTTGGGCGGATAATGCCTGGGTAGGCTATACTGGTGTTGATCGTTCTAAACCTCAACATCGTCCTCCATCGCGTCCTCATTATGCACCGCAACCTCCTCATTCGCAGCGGCCTTACTATCCGCAACGTCCATCCCATGGCGGCTATTATCCTCCTGCACAGAGCCAAAGCGGGTTCAATATCCAGTATCAGGCACCGACCACGATTTACCAGAATTCCAATAGCTATAGTTGGGTTAATGGTGATCCAAATGTGGCCTACATTGAAAGTTCGAGATATACAGTGATTACTGACTGGCAGCGTTTGGGATTGCCGGCACCACCACGCGGAAGTTACTGGATTTATGAAAATGGACGTTATGTGTTGATGAATAACCGTTAAAAGAAATTCCCTCTCTTGTTAGGAGAGGTGATTAATTACCCTCTTGCGAAGCAGTGCTTCTCACCTTTTGCAAAGGGGGACTTTTCTATGACTATGCCAACTCATCATCCTCAGGTCGTGGAGTTTTACCTTCTGGTAATGGCTTTTCGCTATGCTTGTCGCGAATAATGGATGGATAGGTCCAGGACGCATAACGGACCACCAGAATGGCAAAAGCCAAAATCAGAATCGAACCGGTAATAATAACCTGATCCATGCTGGCTTTGTGTGTATGCTGAATATCAGAAATCAGTAAACGGGTCAGGGCAGTAATCGCAATATAAATCAGGAACCGAACCGGCATATGATTGGTCTTGAAATAGATGCCGACCATGGCACCAAGTTCCAGATAGATAAATAGCAAAAGAATATCATCAATGGTGGCAAACTGTTTGACGGCCAAGATGTCAAATACGGTATGACCTGCGGACCAGATCACCATACAGCCAATAATGAACAGCGCAAGATAATGGAAACTTTCTACGGCAAGATTACCAAAACGGTCGAGGAGAGTTTCTATTCTTTTCACTTTAGACTCTGATTTACTCATGTTCTCCTCCTGATTTTTCATGTGAACTAACATATGAACAGGAAAGAACTAGCAAAGATCATGCACAAAAAGAGAAAAATAAAATAAAAGTGAAATTATTCGAACTTTTGCACTTTTTTTGCACTAACTTGTTATATTGTATGAGAACTACATTGAATAAATAGGAGAAAAAAATGTTGGACAAAATTCAAACAAAAATTAGTCAATTAGAAGCAGGAAAAAAATTAATCTTGGGCACGGGGATCAAGGCTGAAGAGATGCAGAAGGTACTTGAACTGTGTGAATCTTTAGAGTCGCAAGGGGGAATTAAAATAGTGAATAAGCATTTCAATCCTAAAATAACGACGCAACCAGATACGATCTTGATTGAAAAAGTATAGTGCATAAAAAGCCCTGCAGATGCAGGGCTTTTTATATGGATTCACGTCAAGATTAAGCTTGAGTCGTGAAGTAATCTTCAGAGAAATTCATCACTACTTCGCAACCAGCTTTCACTTTAGTGATACGCAGTGCAAGTTCAGGCAAGATGCGTTGCGTGAAATAACGCGCCAGTGCCAGTTTGTTTTGGTAGAACTCGCCATCTTTGTCTTTTGCAGCATTGGCAATGCGCGCAAACATATAAGAGAAGCTCAATAGGCCTACTGCATGTAGGTAATCAACCGCTGCAGCATTCGGGAATTCTGCATTTTCGCCAGCAGCTTCAAGCACAAACTGAGTCAATGATTCTACTTCAGTAGCTGCATCTAAAGTTGCATCTTTAATGAAGTTCAGGTCTGCATCTAACTGGTTCGCAAAGTCGCGGATTTCTTCGATGTATTCACCGATGTACGCACCGCCACATTTAATGGTTTTACGGCCGATTAAATCTTGTGACTGAACGCCATTGGTTCCTTCGTAAATCTGTGAGATACGCAGGTCACGGATACATTGTTCCATACCCCATTCACGTATATAACCATGTCCACCAAAGACCATTTGTGCATCTAGGGTTGCCTGGAATGCCGTATCAGTCAGGTAAGCTTTCGCAATTGGTGTTAACAGCGCAACACGGTCATTGGCTTTTTTCACGGCTTCAGGATCAGTCGAGAACTTGGTGATGTCCAGTTGCTGACCTACATAAACTGCAAATGCACGCGATGCTTCGTTGTTCGCACGGGCATTCAGCAACATACGACGTACATCACCATGTACTAAAATGCTGTCTGCCGGTTTAGCTGGTGATTGGGCACCAAGAGCACTACGACCCTGTAAACGGTCTGTCGCATATTGCGCAGCATTTTGATAAGCAAATTCTGAAGCGCCTAGGCCCTGGATGCCCATAGACAGACGTTCGTAGTTCATCATCACGAACATGGCGGCCAGACCTTCATTTTCTTTACCCACCAGGTAACCTTTGGCACCGTCAAAGTTCATTACACAAGTCGCAGATGCCTTGATCCCCATTTTGTGTTCGATTGAACCTGGACCTACCGGGTTACGTTCGCCAATTGAACCATCTTCATTGACCAGGAACTTCGGTACGATGAACAGGGAAATACCGCGAGAGCCGGCAGGCGCATCAGGCGTTTTTGCCAGTACCAGATGAATAATATTTTCAGCAAGATCGTGGTCACCACCCGTGATAAAGATTTTGGTACCGGTAATGCTATACGTGCCATCTTCATTACGTTCAGCTTTGGTTTTGATAATACCCAGATCAGTACCGGCATGTGGCTCAGTTAAGCACATGGTGCCTGACCATTCACCAGAATAGATTTTAGGAAGATAGGTTTCTTTTTGCTCTTGAGATGCATAGCTGTTTAAAGCCATACCTGCACCCACAGAAAGAAGCGGGTAGAGCATGAAAGATGGGTTAGTTGCAAACAGCATTTCATCAGAAAGTACGGTAAGCATTTTCGGCATTTCCTGGCCGCCCCATTCTGCATCGGCACCCAGACCGATCCAGCCACCTTCAGCATATTGTTTGAATGCTTCTTTAAAGCCAGCAGGTGTGGTGACATTGCCATTTTCATATTTTGCGCCTTCTTCATCACCGGTACGGTTCAGAGGAAGCATGACGTTTTGCGCAAACTTCGCCATTTCTTCAAGAATGGCTTCTGCTGTGGCAGTATCCAAGTGGGCAAGATTTTCATTCGCCTGCCAGAACTGTTCTGCATTGAAAACATCATTCAGGATGAATTTCATGTCAGCAAGTGGCGCGTTATAAATTGGCATAGTATGTCACCTGTTTTATTGTTTAATTGGATTGTTTTGGCTCAGTCTAAAGCATTAAAAATCTGAATGTTAGACGACTAAAGGTTAATTCTGTAACTCTTTATAAAGAAAAAGGACTGCCTGAAGATGGCCGTCCTTTTTCTTATTATGCATTTAAAACTGCATCAGCTTAGAATGCGAAATGTTCAGCATCTAAAGACATAAGCGGTTCTACACCAGTTGCAATCACGTCAACGTGTGAACGAACACGTGGCAGGATTTTCTTGAAGTAGAAGCGTGCAGTCGTCAATTTAGCATTGTAGAAGTCTGCATCAGTGGTACCTGCAGCAAGAGTCTCTTGAGCAACCAGTGCCATACGAGCCCACAGGTAAGCCAGTGTTACATAACCAGAGAAGTACAGGTAATCTACTGCAGCTGCACCCACTTCTTCAGGGTTTTGCATCGCACGCATACCAATCTGCATGGTCAGGTCACCCCATTCTTTGTTCAATGCCGCAAGCGGTTCAACAAATTCTTTCATTGCAGAATTGTCTTTGTTCGCTTCCGCAAATTTGTGGATGATCTTAGTGAAGTCTTTCAACATCGCACCTTGAGTACCCAGTACTTTACGGCCTAACAGATCCAGTGCTTGAATCTCAGTCGTACCTTCGTACAGGCAGGCAATACGTGTATCACGTACGATTTGTTCCATGCCATGCTCAGAGATAAAGCCGTGACCACCGAAGACTTGAACACCATGTTTCGCAGCTTCTGAACCAGTTTCAGTCAGGAATGCTTTTGCGATTGGAGTTAATAGCGACAGGATATTGTCAGCGAACTTGCGCTCTTCTTCAGAAGTACCTTGTTCAACCACATCAGCATATTGAGCCAACAGGTAAACCAGTGCACGACCACCTTCAGCAAATGCTTTTTGAGTTAAAAGCATGTTACGTACAGCTGGATGAACAATAATTGGATCAGCTTCTTTTTCAGGTGCCTTAGGACCCGAAAGAGAACGCATTGCCAGACGGTCTTTGGCATAAGTTAAAGCGCCTTGGAACGCCGCTTCAGATGCAGACAGACCTTGTACAGCAGTACCGATACGTGCAGTGTTCATGAAGGTGAACATGCAGTTCAGACCACGGTTTTCAGGACCGATCAGGAAGCCTTTGGCGTTATCGAAGTTGATGACACAAGTTGCGTTACCATGGATCCCCATTTTGTGTTCGATTGAACCACAACGTACGCCGTTACGCTCACCGATTGAACCGTCAGCATTCAGGTTAAATTTTGGTACGATGAACAGAGAAATACCTTTAGTACCTTTAGGCGCGCCAGGCAGACGAGCAAGTACGATATGGATAATGTTCTCTGCCATGTCGTGTTCACCAGCAGAGATAAAGATTTTCTCGCCAGAGATTGCATAGCTACCATCAGCTTGTGGTTCAGCTTTAGTGCGGATGATGCCGAGGTCAGAACCTGCATGAGATTCAGTTAAACACATGGTACCTGTCCATTCACCTGAAACCAGTTTAGGCAGATAAGCGTCTTTTTGTTCTTGAGAACCGTGGTGTTCTAAAGTACGGACTGCACCATGAGACAGACCAGGGTACATGCCCCATGCCCAGTTCGCAGTACCCACCATTTCAGAAAGAGTGATACCTAAAGAATTTGGTAAGCCTTGACCGCCGTATTGCTCTTCAGCAGAAAGAGAAGGGAAGCCTAGCTCGATGTATTTTTGGTACGCTTCTTTAAAGCCAGTCGGTGTTGTTACAACGCCGTCATTCCAGGTACAACCTTCACGGTCGCCTACTTGGTTTAGAGGAGATAATTCATTTTCACAGAAGTCAGCTGCAGCTTCTAGGTACTGATCAACCAACTCACGGCTTACGTTTTCTTGAAACGCAGGAAGTTTTGCGTAATGTTCTTCAGCATTTAATAATTCGTGTAGAACGAATTGCATGTCACGTAAGGGCGCTTTGTATTGTGGCATATCGGTTTCCTCAATACTGGTTTAGACCAGCGTTATCATCCTAAATTAATTGAAACGTGCCTTCAGTGACACGTATTGCTATGAATCTAATCGTGCAACATCTTGCCCGGCCATACAAGCTTTCAGGCGGCTTTCTTGGTGACTATAAAGTCAAAGATTAATCTGCACGGAACAGTAAACATGTTGACTGCAAAGACTTTTGTAGAAATTAGCAGAACATGAATGGTCAAAAGAGGACTGAGGAGTCAGCTATAAAAAAAAGGCACCCGAAGGTGCCTGAATTTGAAGGAATAAGAAACGTAGAAGAAGATTAAGATGCAGCTTTAGTCATCTTAATGGGTGCATTCGGCTGGAAGTGCACGATACATTGACCATCAATAGTTTGAGTACCCGCTTTCACTTGAACGGCCTTGCCGTGGGTTTGACCTTTACAAGCATTGGCAAACGCAGTTTGTAGAGCCTGACGTTCTGATAAACGCTGATCATACTGTTTAACCATTTCTGCACGTTGACTATCCGTTAATGCTTCTCCACGGTTCATACCACCCCGGAATTCACCACGCATTGGACGATGTTCACCGCGCATGCCACGGAATTCACCACGTTGAGCTTTCATGCCTTTATGGTCAGGTTTGAAAGAAATCTTGCATTGACCATCAATGGTTTTATTACCCGCCTTGATTTGGACTGCACTACCTGCAGCTTTGCCGTCACAGGCCTGTTGAATCTGTTTATGCAATTGCATGCGTTCTGCACGAGCGGCTTTGAATTGTTCACGTTGCTCTGGAGTAAGACGATGCTGTTTTTGACCTTCATGATGTTTCATCATGCGAGAATGATCTTTCTGCTCATTCACGTTGCTAGTAGATTGACAGGCAGTCAATGCACCCATCGATAAAACGCTGGCACTGATTAAGGCGATTTTTGTCATTGCTTTCATGTTTTTACCCCATTCAAGAGCTGATTCTTTTTGATGAGTAAAGATTAAATAATAAAGATGAAGAGACAATGGAGAGTTTTTTAAGTCTGTGTTCGCTACAATAATGAATATAGAGAAGAAAAACTGAGATTTTTACTTTGAAGATACGCCGTATTCCGATTGCATTACGTCTATTTTTGACTGTTTTATTGACCACCCTGGTAATTACCACGGTGAGTCTGGGCGTATTGCATCTGAATATGCAGCGCAACTTTACCCGCTATGTCGCAGACGTAGAAATGCAGAAGCTGGATCATGTGATCGAGAATCTGGCTGATGTCTATACGGTATATGAAGACTGGGGGAACGCCATTCAGGCGCAGATTCTGCAAATCGAAGGTGAAGCTGCACCGGATGATTATGACCGTTTATCGCGCTGGTGGTTGCGCCGTCAATATGATATTGCCTTGCAGCAGCGTTATTTTCATGAGCAGACCTTAGCCACTGTAGCGCCTTCAAGTATGGTCGAGCCAAATTTAACACCACGTTCAGTCAATGAAGAAGAATTACGTATTCTGGCATCTAACCTGCCTTCACAATTCCAGCCCTTTGAAGGTTTAAGATTTCCACTTAGCTCCAATCAGAACCTGTTTAGAACCGACCGTAAAGACAATAATGGCGGTCAACAGCCGGTTCAGCAGCCCACTGGCAAGAAGCAGTTTATCCAGATGCCAGACCGTCTGGGTCTGAGTTCACGCCTGTCACTCTATGATGCCAAACGTCGTTTTGTAGTAGGCGAAGCATCTGATGAGCAGATTTCCTATCGTCCGATTATGGTCGAAAACCAGGTGGTTGGTTATCTGGGCTTAAAACCGGTTTTAGACCAAGATGATGCTTTAAGTATTAATTTCTTTAGTAATCAGAAACGTTACCTATTTTTAGTTTATGGTTTAAGTATTCTAGCCAGTCTAATTGCTGCATTATTACTGGCAACTTATTTTAAAAAACCAATTCAGCGTTTGTTGAACGGTACGCGTGAATTGACTCGCGGTAATTATCAGCATCAGGTGAAAGTGAAACGTAATGATGAGCTGGGTGATCTGTCTAATGAGCTGAATCAATTGGCAGTGATTCTGGATCAGCATGAAACTTCGCGCCGTCAATGGGTAGCAGATACTTCACATGAACTGAAAACTCCGCTGGCAGTCTTGCAGGCACAGATTGAAGCGATGCAGGATGGAATCCGTAAACCGACACCAGAGCATTTTGCATCGATGTTGGCACAGGTAACCAGCCTGAAAAAACTGACTCAGGACTTGGCAGCTCTAGCGCAGGCTGATGCCCAGCAATTACAGTTTTACTATGCAACTGTAAATCCATGGGAGGTGGTGCAGCAGGAATTAATGAACTTCCAGCCTAAATTTGAACAGGCTGATCTGAAAGTGACTATTGAAGGTGACGGTGCTGAAGTTGATCTAGATCTGGACCGTTTCAAGCAGATTGTAGCCAACCTGCTCAGCAACAGTATTCGTTATACAGAAGCCGGTGGACAGGTACATATCCATACCGAACAGAATGAGAAAGAATGGACCTTATATGTCGATGACAGTCCATTCGGTCTGACTGATGAGCAGCTGGCTCGCATTGGTGAACGTTTCTATCGTGTCGATGATTCGCGTACTCGTGCCACCGGTGGGACAGGCTTGGGTCTGGCCCTATCTTGTAAAATTACTCAGGCTATGGGTGGTAGCTTAAGCTTTGCACATTCACCATTAGGTGGTTTACGATGCAAGCTGAGCTTTCCTAAACAAATGAAACCATAAAGGAAAATATATTCATGAAACATATTATGCTGGTTGAAGACGAAGTCGAACTTGCCCTGTTGGTGCGAGATTATCTAGAGGCTGCTGGTTTTGAAGTCAGCGTGTTTCATGATGGGCAAGAAGCATATAACAGTTTTACCCAGCGTAAACCGAGCCTGATGATCTTGGACTTGATGGTGCCGCGTATGGATGGTCTGACCATTTGCCGTAAAGTGCGTGAACAGTCAGACTTGCCGATCATTATGGTGACTGCGCGTACTGAAGAAATTGACCGTGTACTTGGCCTGAATATGGGCGCGGATGACTATATCTGTAAACCATTTAGTCCAAAAGAACTGGTTGCCCGTGTACAAGCCGTATTACGCCGTTTAGACCGTAAAGCTGAGCCGGAAAGCAATGATTTATTCCGTATGGATAAATCACAACAGCGTATCTGGTATCAGCAAAAAGCCTTGAACCTGACCCCGACTGAATTCCGTTTGCTGGAGCTGTTCCTAGAGCATGTCGGCCAGGTGTATTCACGAGCACAATTACTAGATCATATCAATCCAGACAGTTTTGATGTGGCAGACCGTGTGATTGATAGTCATATCAAAAACCTGCGTCGTAAAATTTCAGATGCGGCAGAAACTGGTAACCGTCATGAATGGATTCAGGCTGTTTATGGGGTAGGTTACCGTTTTGAATATCCTGAAGACTGATATTCGAATTCGTTAAAGAAAAGCGGATAGACTTCTTGGTTTGTTCGCTTTTTTATTTCTGAAAATGATCAATATAAGAGAGCCAAAATAATGAAAATCCTAATCCGGGATGAACAGTTTGAAGATATTCCAGCCATTACTGAATTGACTCGAGCGGCTTTTCAAAATGCTGACCATTCAAGTCATACTGAACAATTCATTGTAAATAGTTTGCGTAAGCATGGGCAGTTAACGATCTCTCTAGTTGCGATTGAAAATAATCACCTGGTTGGCCATGTGGCTATTTCACCTGTCACTATCTCTTCAGGTGAAACTGGCTGGTACGGTCTTGGCCCAATTTCGGTATTACCTGCAAAACAAGGACAGGGAATCGGCACTTTACTTATACGGGTAGCTTTAGATCGCCTGCAACAGTTGGGGGCTCAAGGATGTGTAGTGCTCGGTGATCCTCAATATTATGGTCGTTTCGGGTTTAAGGCTTTTTCAGAACTTTACCTCAAGGATGTTCCATCAGAATACTTTCAAGTCATTGCATTTAATGGATCTATTCCACATGGAGAAGCGGTTTACCATGAGGCATTTAATGCGACGCAATAATCCATCAAAAACGAGCTATTTCTATTGAAAAGTTATGGAGCATTAAAAGGTAAATAACTTTTAAATAGCATCTATTATGAAATCAATTATTTGTATTTCTTTTTATCTGAGTAGATACAAAAAATAAAAGTTTAATAATTAATAACTTAAATTTATGTATTAGTTGATTAGTTGGATACCCGCTACAATTCGGTTTTTTATTCATCATGAGAGCGTGTCTTGGAGAGTGAAACACCGCAACTACAGCGCCGTTTAAAGAACCGTCATATCCAGCTGATTGCTATGGGCGGGGCCATTGGAACCGGATTATTCTTGGGGTCCGCACAAATTATTCAGTCCGCAGGACCTTCCATTATTCTGGGCTATTTGATTGGTGGTTTGATTGCATTCCTGATTATGCGCCAGTTAGGTGAGATGATTGTGCATGAGCCTGTGACTGGTTCATTCAGTTATTTTGCATTTAAATACTGGGGTAAATTTCCAGGCTTTTTAACCGGCTGGAATTACTGGATTTTATATATTCTGGTCGCAATGACAGAGCTGACCGCCATTGGCAAATATATCAATTACTGGTGGCCACATATTCCAGCCTGGGTATCTGTACTCATTTTCTTTTTGGCAGTAACACTTGCCAACCTAGCCAATGTTAAAATTTATGGTGAGTCTGAATTCTGGCTATCGATGATTAAAGTCCTTGCCATTATTGCAATGATTATCTTTGGCATATATTTGCTCGTCACTGCTGATGCAACCTCAACCGCTTCGATCAGCAATTTATGGATTCATGGTGGCTTTTTTCCGAATGGCTTTGATGGGCTGTTTTATATGCTCGCCTTTATGATGTTTGCCTTTGGCGGCATTGAGCTGATTAGTATGGCAGCGGCAGAAACCGAAAATCCTGATAAGAACATTCCACGTGCTGTAAATCAAACTGTGATTCGGGTATTTTTATTTTATATCTGCTCGCTTGCCGTATTACTTTCACTCGTACCATGGAATCAGCTGAATTTAGGCGATTTAGATCATAGTCCATTTGTAATGATTTTCAGCCAGATGGGGATTGAATGGGCTGCACATTTACTGAATTTCATTATTTTAACTGCTTCACTTTCAGTTTGTAATAGTGGCATGTATGCCAATAGCCGTATGTTGATGGGGCTGGCTCAACAAGGGAATGCACCGCAATTATTTAAGAGCGTGAATAAACATGGTGTGCCTGTGGCAGCGGTATTGTTTTCGGCATTTCTGATCTTTGGCTGTGTGATCCTGAATTACTTTGTGCCTGAAAAAGCATTGAGTTACCTGATTTATATTGTGGTAGCAGCTGCGGTATTGAACTGGATGATGATCAGTTTGATTCATTTGAAATTTAGACAAGCCATCAAACGAAAGGGGATTCAAACCGGATTCCCAGCGATCTTTGCGCCGTTTAGTAACTATTTTGTTTTGGCTTTTATGCTGATGATTTTATACATCATGTGGACACAAGGCTTTATGTTGTCAGTGTTAATGTTGCCGGTGTGGATTGCGGTGTTGTTTGGCGTGTTTAAGTTTCTGAATAAAAGGAATGCTTAAGCCTAAAATCTCCAATCAGAAGAAGCCCGACCAGAAATGATTGGGCTTTTTTCATATTGTCGCAATATCTAAAGCTTTTAGATGAGTTAAGGTTTATTTTGATCTTAGTGGCAGAATATACTGAATACAGTCTTTAAGGTCATTTCCCAATAAAGGAAAGATGGTCCAAGCACGAAGCAGTTGCTGTTTATGAAAACCTGTTTTTTCTAACACTTGTCTTGACGCTAAATGTTCAGTAGCACAAAAGGTTTCAATTTTCGTTAGTTTTTGGCTTTGTTTTAGAAATTGGATTACCGAAGTCATCGCTTCACACATCAAACCTTGTCCTTGATAAGGAGTTCCAAGCCCGAAGAGAATTTCTCCAATATCATGCCTTTGTATAAAGATCAAAATACCCATAGGTTGCTGAATTAAATGATCTGCAATAATCCACATAAACTCAGGATCTGAGTCTTCTCACTTTTGTCCCGCCCAGTTTTCTAAAGTTTGTCGAGTTTGAGTTTGATTCCGATGTGGATGTCTTTGCAAATATTTTGATGCTGCTAGATCGCTAAAATAGTTTTGAAATAAATTGATTTCATCACCACAGTGGTAGGAGCGAAGAATTAAACGCTTTGTCTTTAATGTTATTGGTTTGATCTTAGTCATCGGTGGTATCTGCACTTATTTTTCTAATGTTCGTAATAACTTAATTCGTACTTTTTCTGCTTTCTTTAATTTCGATACTACCAGCTCATAAGAATTCTGTACTAGGTCCTCAACCAGAGATTCATCCAGTTCATTATCTTCATACACTGAAATCCAGTGCTGTTTATTCATATGCCAGCCCGCATGGATATAAGAATAAGTATCTCGCAGCATAGCACCATAATCAGGCGCTACTTTTAAATTAATGACAGCTTTGCCTTGAAGATAGAACTGAAGCATAAAGACTTTATCTAGCACCTTGAATACATCACAACCTTCACCGAAAGGCTGAGTCACAGTGACTTCAGGTAAACTTATCGCTATCTTTGCGGAGATTTGATGTAAGGTCATAAGTTACGAATAAATCAAAATAAAACTGTGGATAATGCTTAAATTATCCACAGTTTTTGGTTGTCTTGTGAATAAATTAAGATGAACAACTTACCATGACTTCAGGTACATCACTCGGTAATGGCCCTAGATCTTCAGGGTGTTCCAGATCTGGCTGTTTTAAATAGGGCTGACTCAATAATTTAAACAGGCGATCGACTTCGGAAAAGTCATCCCGCTCAGCCAGTTCAATTGCTTTCTGTGCCATATGATTGCGCAGGATATAGTGTGAATTGACGAGTTGCATGGCGGCATCTAATTCTCCAGTATCCTGATGTTCGCGGATCGCTTCATATTGAGTCAGGAATGCTTCAAACTGACGGCGATCCAAACAATCATCCTTGATTGCTTCATATTCATGATTCTGCAGGCGAATAAAGCTTTGCGTATAGTCGAGTTGCTCGCTTTGTAAGATTCTGAGAAAAGCCATGGCGCAGTCAAAGCTGTCTTTGTGAAAACTCGGTAAACCCATTTTCTGGTTTAGGCCATGCTTATAATGTTCCAGGAAGGTCGGTTCATAATGTTCCAGACATTGGGCCAGATCCTGTTTCCATTGTTCTTCATCATAGTTTTCAGGACATAATGGAATCAGGTTATTCAGCCACATCCACAAGTTCCAGTGGCCGATGCTTGGTTGCTGCTGATAAGTATAGCGACCCTGATAATCCGAGTGGTTATTAATCCAGTTGGGACGGAAACGCTCCATAAACCCATACGGGCCAAAGTCTAGCGTTGAACCGGTAATATTCAGGTTGTCAGTGTTCATGACACCATGCGCAAATCCGACCAGCTGCCATTTGGCAATCATCACTGCCGTGCGCTGAATCACTTGGGTAGCAAATGCCAGAATAGGCTGTTCTGCTTGCAGACATTGCGGGTAATGCCATTCCATACATTTTTGTGTGAATACAGGCAATAGGTCTGGCTGATACTGATTGATCCATTCAAAATGTCCAAACCGGATATGACAGTCAGACGTCCGTAATAGCATTGCACCCGGTTCCAGTTTTTCACGCTGTACACCTTGAGCGGAAGAGGTAAAACCAACCGCATTACTGGACTCTACACCTAGTGCATTTAAGGCGTGTCCGGCTAGGTATTCCCGAATCACCGAGCGTAACACTGCACGACCATCTCCCATACGTGAATAAGGCGTTGCACCAGCACCTTTCAAATGCAGATCAATGGTCTGATGATCTTTATCCAGAATCTGAGCGATCAATAAACCACGTCCATCACCCAATTGACCTGCCCATTGACCAAACTGATGGCCAGCATAAACCATGGCCAAAGGTTCAAACTCGGCAAAGGTTTTTTGACCACTACAGATTTCGACCCATTGTGCTTTATCTTCCTCAGACCATTGCAGATGCTCAGCAAGCGCAGCATTAAAATGTCCCGCTTTAGCACCTTTTAAAGGCAGTGGGGGCTGATGATGGTAAAGGCGAGAAGGGAGAGTTTGATATCGGGAATTAAAATACATAGCAGTCAAAATATTTAGGCAATAAAAGCAATATAACAAAGATCTCTGTTTAAAACTGTTGTAAAAGGAAAGTATAAGTAAGACAGACAAAAATAAAAAAAGCCCCTGATTTCAGGAGCTTTTTTGAGAATTCAAATCTTATTGAGAGACAGGCGCTTTTTTCAAATTACGTACTAACAGATTCAGTGTTTCACGATGATGAGAAAGACGCTGTTCAACCAGCTGGAATTCAACTTTAAGCTTGTCATCCATCTGGTGAATTTTTTCTGCCACAGCAGCCTTTTTCACCTGAATTTCCTGTTCTTTCAGTTTGGCCCAGTCATTCAATGTTTGAGTAAAGGCTTCATATTCTTGAGCAATCTTACTTTTTACATTGATAATGTCTTCATTGACATTATGACCATATACCGCCAGATCCTGCTCGGCATATTTAAACTTCATTGCCAGTTCAGCTTTTTTGATATTAAAGCTTGGAATACGGCGCAGATTTTTAGCCAGGCCCAGTTTAGAGCAAGTCCAGATTAACCATTTGGTTGGGTCATATTGCCACCATTTCACGCCATTACGGTAATCGTACTGGAAGATGTGATGGTAGTTATGATAACCCTCACCCCAAGTAGCAATCGCTAACCAGAAGTTGTCACGTGCAGTGTTTTCATCCGTATAAGGACGTGAACCCCACATATGGCATAGTGAGTTAATGAAGAAGGTCACGTGATGGCTCAGGATCAAACGAACCAGACCACCCAATAATAATACACCCCAAACATCGCCTACAGCCCAGCCAATTGGCAAGAGAATCGCAGCATGTACTGCAATTACTAGAGGCACATAGTATTTGTGCTGGAACATAACGACTTTGTCGTTTTGCAGGTCTGGTGCATTTTTGTAGTTTGGTTCTGCAGCAGGATAGTCACGCAGCATCCAGCCCAGGTGCGCATACCAGAAGCCGTTATTAATTGAGTATGGGTCTTTTTCCACGTCATCGACATGACGGTGATGGGTACGGTGACCTGAACCCCAGTACAGAATACTGTTCTGCACGGCAAAGGTACCCATGATCATTAAAATGATTTTTAAAGGTAAAGTCGCTTCATAAGCACGATGTGCCCAAAGACGATGATAGCCCGCTGTAATCCCCAGGCTGCTAACGCCGAGCAAAACAAACATACTGATCCAAGCGGCAAGGCTAAAATCATGGTGATACGCATATAACGGAATCGCGATAACAGCTACAATGGGTAAAACTACCAGAGCAAACACAGCGACCCAGTTAATTGGGGCTTGAGGTAGGGGAGCATTCATCTCCAACAGCACTCCTGGAACCTGGGAAGGTATAACAAAAAGCAGAGGCCGCTATTGTTTATTTTAACAGCGGTTAAGTCATTCATATTAGCACGCCCCCTAGGGCATCACTAGCATTATTGTACGGTTGTATTGTACTTATCGGTAACAGAATAAGTAGGATGAAAACTACCATTCTCGCAGGCTAGACAGGCCCTGATTTCCGAGTAAATCACTGAGATTTTTGAAGCTTTTAATCAAATTTACTTTCTTAAAATGAGTTAAGTGAATGTTCATTTTTTCTACTAGATTGCAGAGAAATAAATTTGTAAGCAAACCCGTAACCCAAAGTTAAACAAGATTACAGACAGGCATTCTTCTTTAAATTATTTTTCAAGGCTTAAAGAAAAATAATCTATATATAGAATCTTGCATTTTGGGTCATTTAAAGATGTTGCATCATTAACTTCGGATAATCGGTAATGAGACCCTGAATACCCCAGTCGCGTAATTCTTTGGCACGATTAACATCATTTACGGTCCAGACGCTGATGGTGAGTTCGGCAGCTTGTGTGGCCTGAATAATATCTTTGCTGGCCAGTTCATTCATCCAGCCAATCTGACAACAGCCAAGTTCTAAAGCTTGATCAATCGCCTGATATTTCACATCTGTTTCAATCAGAAGGCCGCGTTTTAAACTGGAATTTTGCTGTTGCAAAGCCTGATGGATTTTAGGATCAAAACTGGTAATTACGACTGACTGCTCATAACCCTGTAACTGCTGTTCAAGCTCAAGCGTGATTTTTTCAGCATCGGCCTGGCTCGCTACACTTTTGACTTCAACTTCAATATGGTCAAAGTTATGAATCACGGTTAAGGTCTGATCCAGCATAGGAGTGGCTTCGACCTTGTTCCATTCTGACCATTTTACTGCGTGATTATATTGACTGAGATCCTGACGGCTACATTCGTAGAGGGGCTTTTGCAAACCGGTAGTGCGTACAAAATTATCATCATGCATGATGATCAGGGCATTGTCTTTAAGCTGGCGTACGTCAAATTCGACTGCGCGAATCCCGATATCCTGAATATATTGAAAACCGCCTAGTGTATTTTCAGGTGCTTCCCCACGCGCACCGCGATGTCCAATTATGCGCATGCTGCGATAACCTGAAGAAGTGAAGATGAAAACATAATGATGAAGAGTTGTGACAGGAGTATTGCAATATTCTGCGCCTGAAACACTTTGTTGCAAATACTGTTGGCGCAGAATTTTCCGTGCAATTTAATACATTTTAGCGGATTTATTGATCAATGGTTTCGTTGATATTTTTTTGCCATAACACCTCAGAACCACCTTCAACACGTTGCAAGGTGCGTGAAGCCACAAACAGCCAGTCAGATAGGCGATTTAATAGCTGCAGGGAAGTCGCCTGAATATTCTGGTCGCGTGAGTGAACTGACATCACGCTGCGCTCTGCACGACGGCACACGGCACGGGCTTGATGAGCAAAACTGCAAACTAAAGTACCCGCAGGCAAAATAAAATCTTTCAGCATCGGCAAAGCTTCATTCATACGATCGATGTCATTTTCCAGAAAATCAATCGAGACTGGTTGAACCAGGTTAAAGCCAGGGATACACACTTCACCACCCAGATCAAACAACCAGTGCTGGATCAGGCTTAAAGATTTATCCCAAGTCGCTTTATCCTGAATGCTGCTTGCCGCGATTTGTGCGCGTAAAACCCCAATGATGGCATTTAGCTCGTCCACATCACCGAGCGCGGCAATACGCAAGTCATCTTTGGCAACGCGTGAGCCATCACCCAATCCTGTGGTGCCTGAATCGCCGGTACGGGTATAGATCTTACTTAAACGGTGGCCCATTTGAATTCCTTAAAATTTTGAATGCTGAATATCAAAAGGATAATGCCATAGGCATGACATGATCCTCAAAAGTATTTATTTAGATTGGCTGGTTCTAGTATTTGAAACTGACACCAGCGGAAGCCAGACGGCCACCATTGATATAGTATTGGTCGCCCGCACTATGCACAGTTTTGTATTTCACATCACCGATATTTTCAATATTGGTAAAGAGCTTCACGGTTGGATTGATATTCCAGTAAGCATTCAGGTCGACACGTGCATAGCCTGGAATGTCACGAGCAAAATCTTTGGCTTTCGATTTCGCAACCAATGCTGCACTTAGACCATAATCGGCATTTTGCAGACCTGTGGAAACAGTGAAGGACTGACGCGGACGACGCAGCAGCTCGGTATTGTGTTTGCTATCTTCAGTCTTGACGTATGTGTAACCGGCATTAATGAAGAATTGATCTTTTTTCCATTGTGCCGTTAATTCACCACCTGTCATTTTGGCTTCATCAATATTCTGGTTTTGATAGACAGGGAAGGTGTTGACCCAGTCACCGTCACAAGTGCTGATACAGGTTGAATTGATCAGGTGATCGACTTCCGTATGAAAAGCTGATGCGCCAACCAGAATATTGAATGGTAATTTTTGATCAATTCCCAGTTCATAAGAAATACTTTCTTCAGGTTTGAGCTGATCATTGCCGCCAAAGGCATACATATCATTTAAAGTGGGTGCCTTGAAAGCTGAACCGATATTGGTATAAATGCTGGTATTCGGAAGCAGCTGATAACGAATCCCGCCTTGTGCCACCGTATGCGTACCAAATTTTTCATTATCTTCGACACGCAGACCGAGTTGGGTACTGAAACCATGATTCTGGTATTGATGCTGAATGTAGTAACCAGTTGAATTGATGTCTTCATCAATAGCTTGGGTTTTGGCATCTGTATTACGTTGGGTCAGACCTAATAAAACATTCTGGGTCGGGCTAAAATTCCATTTGCCATAGATTTCAGCTTCTTGTGTCGTGCTGTGTACAAAGCTGTTAGATGTGACCTGATTTAGGTCATCTTTAAACTGGGAAAGTCGTGCATGAATGGCCGTGGTTTCAGTAGGATGAATCTGACCTTTTAAATTGACGATTTCATTTTTGAAATTCTGGCTGGAAAAGACACCCCAGTCGCTATATTGGCCATTTCCTGAATTCTGGCTGTAATCTAGAGATGCAGCATAACGCTCTTTTTCAACGCCGAATTTTGCACTATATCCTTTCTGGTCATAGCTATAGTCACGACTGTCATTCATGTTGAATACCGGAGTGCCATCAGTTTCTAAAATCTGGCCACGAATCTGTGCATAGATTCCATCTTCTGCGAGGTCTGCACCAACCAGTGATTTATAAGTCTGGTTTTCACCCATCTCGCCAGATACAAAAGCACCAGTTTTTTCAGGTGTTTTAGTGACGAACTGAACTACACCACCAATCGCATCTGTCCCATACAGCACGGATGCGGGGCCTTTTAATATTTCAATCTGCTTGAGGTCAGTGGTATCCAGAAATGGAATAGAGGCTGCACCGGTAGTTGCGGTATTTAAACGAACGCCGTCACGTAAAACCAAAGCTTGATTGGAGTTAGTACCGCGTAAGAACAGAGAAGTCTGCTGGCCATAACCGCCTGACTGCACCACATTTATGCTGGGATCTGTTTGTAATAAATCCGGAAGAGCCTTAATCGGTGATTGCTCAAGAGTCGCAGGTTCAATCACTGAAATTCGCGCAGGTACATTTTCAATGTTTTCTGCAGAGCGAGTTGCTGTAACCACAATCGTATCTAAAGAAGCTTGAGCAATTTTTTGCTCGGCAGCATGAACTGATGAAGTAAAACCCAACGCAAGTGCGATCGCACCTACCAAGGCAGTAGGTTGAAATGGAATAGACATGAGATGTGCTCCATACATTCACTCCCCGTGAATGATTGAGTTAAAGAACACAACAAGCAGGTATCCGGACTTAAATGCAGTATTGAAACATACTTACTTATCCACCTTCCCACATATTGATGCAGTGGTGTAAATCCTGAGGATTTATAAAGACAAGCTTTTCATTTTTTACCGTTGCGGGGGCAGCGTTGGATTTGCACCAACTTCCCTAAAGCCTTAAGGCCTTGACTCGTTGCAAATTGTGGCAAGTATAAAGTCTGCTTATGACTTAAACAATCAAGATCAAGAATAATCCGTATGAACTTTACGCAAGATCGATGATTTGCATTACAATGATTCACCCCAATCTCATAGATTACTTGATATCTTGGTAAATCAGAGCCAACACTATATGCGAACCCGTGCCAAAATCTGTGGAATTACCCGAGTTGAAGATGTCCAAGCTGTTGCTGATGCCGGCTGTGATGCCATTGGATTTGTGTTCTATCCACCGAGCCCACGTAGCGTGACTCAGGCACAGGCTGAAGTGCTGGTCAAAGCAGTGCCAGCTTATATTCAAGTGGTGGGCTTATTTGTTAATAGTACGGCAGATGACATCCGGGATATTTTAAAAACTGTTCCGCTGGATATTCTGCAGTTTCATGGTGATGAAAGCCCTGAACAATGTCAGGTTATCGCAAAGCAGGTTGGGCGTCGCTGGTATAAAGCGATTCAGGTCAAACCTGATCTGGACGTAGTCGCTGAGATTCAACGTTATCAGACAGCAGGGGCCAGCGCAGTACTGTTAGACGCATGGCATCCTGATTTAAAAGGTGGTACCGGCCACAGCTTTGACTGGAGCACCTTTCCTCAATTAGATATTCCCTTGATCCTGGCTGGGGGCTTAAACCCGGACAATATCGAGCAAGCAATTCACACCACACAGGCTTATGCTGTTGATGTTAGTGGTGGTGTCGAATCCGCAAAAGGTATAAAAGACCAACAACTCATAGAACGCTTTATGCAAGGAGTCCATCGTGGATCAGCAAAGTACTAATCACAACAAGCCCGTGATTGACTATACCCAATTCCCGGATGAGCGTGGACATTTCGGTATCCATGGCGGGCGTTTTGTGTCAGAAACTCTGATGGCGGCTTTACAAGATCTGGAAAAGCTTTATTTCCGCATGAAAGATGATGAACAGTTTCTGGCAGAATTCGACCGTGATCTAGCCTACTACGTAGGTCGTCCTAGTCCTTTATATCATGCTGAACGATGGTCAAAAGAGTTGGGTGGTGCGCAAATTTACTTGAAACGTGAAGATCTGAACCATACTGGCTCACATAAAGTAAATAACACAATTGGTCAGGCTTTACTGGCTAAACTTTCAGGCAAAAAACGCATTATTGCAGAAACTGGTGCCGGTCAGCATGGTGTAGCAACGGCAACCATCGCAGCACGTTTAGGTCTTGAATGTGTGGTGTTCATGGGTGCCGAAGACGTGAAACGTCAGGCGATGAACGTTTACCGTATGCGTCTGCTGGGTGCAACAGTTGTTCCTGTAGAAAGTGGCTCTAAAACATTAAAAGATGCCATGAACGAGGCAATGCGTGACTGGGTTACCAATGTTGACTCAACTTATTATGTGATTGGTACGGTGGCTGGTCCACACCCATATCCACAATTGGTTCGTGACTTCCAGTCTATTATTGGCCGTGAAGCACGCCGTCAGATTCAGGAACAGGCAGGTCGCCTTCCAGATGCATTGGTGGCTTGTGTCGGTGGTGGTTCGAATGCAATGGGCTTGTTCTATCCTTTCCTGAACGATCAGGATGTGAAAATGTATGGTGTTGAAGCTGCAGGTTTAGGGATCGAAACTGGCAAGCACTCTGCACCACTGAATGCGGGTCACGTCGGTGTACTGCATGGTAACCGTACTTACCTGATGTCTGATAAAGAAGGCCAGATCATTGAAACGCATTCAATTTCTGCCGGTCTGGATTATCCGGGTGTAGGTCCGGAACACAGCTTCCTGAAAGATATGGAACGCGTGAACTATGTACCGATCAATGATCAGGAAGCGTTACAAGGTTTCCGTGATCTAACCAAGATCGAAGGGATCATTCCTGCGCTTGAAAGCTCACATGCGATGGCTTATGTCACTAAACTTGCCCCAACCATGGACAAGGATCAAATCATTATTGCGACCGTTTCTGGTCGTGGTGATAAAGACTTGATGACTGTTGCCCGTATTGATGGCGTAGAAATGGTTGAGATGTAAAATTTTCTCCGATCCCTCTTTTTCAAAGAGGGGTGAAAACCCTCCTATCTAAAAGGAGAGTAAGGTGGATTAAAAAAATCGTATTGAAGCTATTCAGTACGATTTTTTTATTTTTATAGATAAGAAAATTTTTAAAGATGAAGAGGAAGGATCAATCTGGCTGGAAGTGGTATAAAAATTATACAAGTTCTGGATAAAACAGCAAAAAATCAGTTTCTCATTCAGAAAATTAAAATGGTTATTTTAAGCAGAATTGGCCGGAAGAGCTGACGAACGGTTTTAAAAAATTCTTTATCAAATCTCAATAATCGGCATAATAGCTTCAAGCAAAAATAGTTTTTGATTGAGATGGAATGTCTTAATGGATTTAATTCAGGAAAATGGACAACCACGTTACGGACGTTTCAAGGAAATTCCAAAAAGTATTGATTACCATACGTACCAGTACAAAAATCCCTATGGCGATGTACTGACTGGCTGGCGTAAACAACTAAAATATAAAAAATTTAAATTCTGTAGTATTCAACACGAGCATTATACGATTGGCCTTGCAATTGCGGATATCGCTTGGGCCGGGCACAGTTTTTTCTATATCTATAACCATAGCACCAATGAAGTGCAGGAATGGAATGCGATCAATTTCTTCTCGCGCAATACGGTGCTAGATGAACAGCCATTGTTTAATCATAGTTATTTTCACAAATCTCCCTTTCAGATTGATATCCAGCATGCCAATGGGGTGCGTTATATCCATGTGACCAAATATGGTGAAATCAAGCTTAGTGCCCGAATTTTCTGTGCAGGTACAGATCCGCTGAGTATGTGCAGTCCGACCGGAATTAATGGCTGGACCTATACCCAGAAATTGACCACTTTGGGTTGTGAAGGTTATTTCGTAAATAAGCAAGGTGAAACCATCCAGTTTAATGAGCGCACCTTCGCCTCTCTGGATGATACCTGTGGCTTTTTGCGTCCTGAAACTGCCTGGTTCTGGTTGTCCTGTAATTTCTGGGATGCCAATCGTAACCGTATCGGGATCAATCTCGCTTCCGGTGTCAATGAAAGCTTTGGTAATGAAAACTGTTTGTGGGTAAATGGCAAAATTTATCCTGTGGCGGATGTGTTATTTCAGCAGGAATCTGACGAACGCTGGAACATCCAGTCATTGGATGGCTGCTTGAACCTGAATGTATACACAGGCTGGCGCCGTTATGAAAATCTGAATCTGCGTCTGGTCGGCAGCCAGTTTAGCCAGTGGCAAGCAAAAGTATCCGGTACCATCCGGCAAGATGGCCAAGATATTGTACTGGTTAATGAATATGGACTTTTAGAACAGCACTATGCCAAATGGTAATTCATTTTTCTAACTTCTAAATCTAAAAAAGCCTTCAATCTCGAAGGCTTTTGATTTCTAGGTTTAATCTTCTGCAGCTTGCCAGAAGGCTTCTCCTGCCTGAATCGGATCGCCGGTTTCTGCCAGCGTTTTTACCCAGACATCATATTGAGCAATCACTGGGTGCTGGGATGGATGGAAATCCTTTTTAAACCAGTCACGATACTGTTTACCCATACGAGTCAAAGTGCCTTTTTTGCCAAAGAACCAAGGTAAGCCCCGGATATTCATTTGCAAGCGTTGCAGCGGACTAAAGCCATCATGTTTAAGCATGACATTGGCACGGTAAATGGTAAAACCAAACATCAGCAAAGTCGTAATGAGCAAAGTATATTGACGCAGCCATTCTGGCGTTTTTGCCACATCTTTCATCACATCAAAAGCAACATCACGATGTTCCATTTCCTCAATCGCATGCCAGGCAAACATGGCGCGAACAAAAGGATGGGCATTTCTTAAAGTATCTTTTTGTCCATAAAAAGTTTCAGCCATGAGCGCGGTCAGATGTTCTGCGGCTGCAGTGACTGCAATATTGTACTCAGGTGAACGGTTCTTCAGGTCATAGTTCATCATGTAGTTCAGACGCTGAATAAACTGATCAACCGGCATGCCTTGTTCCCGCATCAGGTTATTCATCTTGTCATGGGCAATACCATGCTGTGCTTCCTGACGGATAAAATCAGCTACCCGTTTTTGCAGATCTGGATCTTTGATCTGGTCACGGAACAGACGCACACTCTGAATGAAATAACGTTCACCGTCTGGAAAGGTCAGACTCAGTGCATCAAACATACGGGTCAGGAATGGATCGCCACCAAACCAGTAACGCGGAATTTCACTCAGCTTAAAATCAAGATTACTGCGTACCACAGGCTGTACAGAAGATTTTAAAGGTGCGTTCATCTGCTTTCATTCTTTTTCTGGAGATGCTGACAGTATGTTCAGAATTGCACAAATTGTTTTGACAGATATGGCCAATTTTTATACATTTTACGCCATAGAAAAATAAAATATACATTCGCAGTGGAGACAGGGACGCGCTCATGCAGGACATCAAAATCTCCAATGGTTATATCCAACTATGGGCCACCTATTTGCGTAGCTTAAATATAGAACCTTTAACCGCAGAGTTTCTTGCAGATCTACGACCTCAGCTCATTGGACTGATTGATCAGCCTTTTGATGCACAAGTTCCGCTGGATTTTCTCAATAGCATCCTGTTAAGAACCCAAAAACAGCTAGCGTGTCCACAGTTAATTTTTGAAATTGTGCAATGTATTCGGCCAGAACATTTTGGTGTGCTGGGCTATATGGTATCCAAAAGCAGCAGTATTCCTGAGATCATCGGCTACATCATGCGTTTTCAGCGACTGGTCATTGATGGGAGTGAATTTGTCCCATTGCAACTAAGACAGCATGCGCAGAGTATTGAATTGTATTGGATTTATCAGGATGAGCGTTATAACCTGCTGAATGAGCTAACTATCGCAGCCATGGTGCAATTGGGACGTTTTATTTTGCAGGATCATCCTTTGCTCTTGCGTCGGGTGCGTTTTGCTCATGCGCCAGAAATTGCCCGAATTCACTATCAAAAATTCTATGCTGCGGAAGTGCAGTTTTCACAGCAGGATTATGGCTTTGAACTGGATATACAGGGACTGAACCTGAAATCGGAACAGGCCGATCCAATGTTATTACAGTTATTGATTCGTCAAGCTGAAGAAGCGATTGCAGCCAAACCACCTGTAGAAAGTATTTTGACTCAGGCTCAAAAAGTGGTTGCGGAGCATCTAAGAAGCAGACAACAGGCGATTAAAATTGAACAGCTGGCCGAGCAACTGTTTGTATCGACTCGAACCTTGCAGCGTCAGCTAAATGAGCAAGGTAGTTCTTTTAAAAAATTGTTGGAACAGGAAAGGATCAGGCGTTGTGAAAGCTTATTGCATCAGCCCCTAAGCCTGACCGAAATCGCCCAACAACTGGATTATTCTGACCAGTCCGCTTTAGCCCGCGCTTATAAGGCAGCAACAGGCAGGACTTTATTGCAATATAGAAAACAATTAAAACAGGATCAGGCATAAAAAAACGGCCATCATTGGCCGCTTTATCTCATGACTTAATTTAAGCTGTTTTTAATTTAGGATATCGGAAAGTAATTGCGATCACCGCAAATATTGCCAGAATCCAGCAGTAATACACGCCCCCGATTAGCTCGACTGGAGAAAGTTTGGCAATCGAACAGGCCAGTAATAATTGTGCGCCATAAGGGATCAGCCCCTGTACCACACAGGAGAAAATATCCATCAGGGCGGCGGCACGTTTCGGATCAACCCCATATTCTTTCGCCACTTCACGGGCCATATCACCAGCCAGAATAATCGCGACAGTGTTATTTGCTACAAACAGATTCGAAAATACGACCAAGAAACTGATCCCGATTTCACCGGCCCGCTGACGGCCCACTTTAAATAAGCGGGTCAGCGCGTAGATGCGTTCGATCAGCCAGCGTAAACCACCTTCACGTTGCATGATCGCAGACAGGCCACCCAGGAACATGGATAACAATGCCACTTCAAACATGCCGACAAAGCCATCATAAATGGAAGTGTTCAGCTTGAGGATATTGAAATCTGGCGTAGCAAATAGCCCGAATAAACCCGATAACACGACACCGATGGTTAAAACCGCCAGAACATGCAGACGGCTAAAAGCCAGTAAAAAGACCGCAATATAAGGCAGGACTAGAATCCAGTTAAAGTCCTTGTATTCGACTGGACTAGAACTACCAGTATTGAAGATATAGATCAAAATCGTGACGATAGAAGCCGGCACAGCAATCCAGACATTGACTCTGAATTTGTCACGTAACTGCACTTTCTGGCTGCTGGTTGCAGCAATGGTAGTATCCGAAATCATAGACAGGTTATCACCGAACATTGCCCCACCGACCACGGCGCCGATCGCATAAACCACCGGAATCTCGGTCACTTGTGCAAAGCCAAAGGCAATGGGTGCACAGGCGGCAATGGTTCCCATAGAGGTACCCATCGCCGTCGCAATAAATGCCGAAATCACAAACAGCATCGGTAAGACAAAACTCGGAGGAATAACGGACAGGCCCATTTGTACAGTAGCATCAACACTACCAATCGCACTGCTAACACTGGCAAAAGCACCGGCTAGCATAAACACCATGAACATCAGAATCAGGTTGGGATGGCTGGCACCTTTCAGAAATTCTTCAATACCCTGGTTGAGTTTGCCGCGATACACTAATGCAGCCAAGATAATCGCGGGCAGGGCGGCAACAGGTGCTTTAATCTGATAAAACGCAAATTCAGTTCCGATAAGAGAATGATAGATCCCGCTACCTAAAAAGATGGTTAAAAATACAATAAGCGGCAACAGTGCAATGGCGCGTGCCTGCACTGTACCTTCAGAGTCAGTCTGCATAGGAGATAAAAAAATAAGAGAATGGGGCTAGTATAAAACAGGTTTTGCAATTTCAGAAAACTTTAAATGAATGCGCTAACATCTGCATTTTTATTAATTTTTCCATGATAAAAATAAGTTTATCTAAATATTCAACATTTTAGGGAATGCCAAAATTAGGCATCTTTGATCATTGAGAAAAAAATCAAAATAATCGTAAATAGATCCCTTCGGGTTGTTCTGAAATCCTCGCACAGGAAATGAAATGCCAGAGGTCGATGTTGCACACTGTTCAATGTACAAAAAATAGCGTTACAATGCGATGTCTTGTATTTCTACATAGTCAATGTCTCAAGTTTGAAACACCTTAAGGAAAGCTCAGCCCTATGTCACGTTTAGCCACACGATTTGGACAACTTAAATCTCAACAGCGTAAAGCTTTAGTTTCTTATGTTATGGCTGGTGACCCGCATCCAGAGGTAACCGTACCTTTGCTGCACCAGATGGTGGACGCTGGCGTCGACGTGATTGAACTGGGTCTTCCTTTTTCAGATCCAATGGCAGATGGTCCGGTGATTGCTCTGGCCGCTGAACGCGCGCTGGCCGGTGGCACTAATACCTTGGATGCCCTGCACATGGTGAAAGAATTTCGCTTGAAAGACCGCGAAACACCAGTGGTACTCATGGGTTATCTCAATCCGGTTGAAGTCATTGGCTATGAAAAGTTTGTGGCTTATGCCTATGAATGCGGTGTCGACGGCGTGCTTCTGGTCGATCTGCCTCCTGAAGAAGCTCAAGATCTGGGTCAAGTGCTGGAAAAATATGAAATGGATCAGATTTTCCTGTTGGCTCCGACCTCAACTGATGAGCGTATTCAGCATGTAGTGAAACAGGCCAGTGGCTTTATTTACTATGTGTCGCTGAAAGGCGTAACGGGTGCTGCGACATTGGATGTATCTGAAGCCGCTGCACGTATTCAGAAAATTAAGGCAGAGACAGATGTTCCTGTAGGCGTGGGTTTTGGTATCAGTGATGCTGCATCTGCGAAAGCGATGGGTGTTGCTGCCGATGCAGTTATTGTGGGAAGTGCGTTTGTAAAACAGTTTGCAACCCTCGCGCCAGAACAAGCCGTTATTGCGACGGTGAATAAAGTCAAGGAGCTTCGAGCAGCGCTCGATGAGTTATAGTATGAGTCAACAAGTGAAATCAGGCAAAATTCTGAGCCCATCGACCCCATGGACGGAGCGTATTGTTCCGGGCATTCATGTACCTGATGAGCAAACCACCCTAAAAGCGACATTCACAGAGCCAACCATTGAGTGCCCTGAATGTCATGCTTTGGTGACACGTACTGCAATGTCATTTAATGCTTATGTTTGTCCACAATGCGATGAACATCTGAAAATGAAAGCACGTGACCGTCTGAACTGGTTCTTTGATCAGGTACAGACTGAAATGGGTCAGGAATTTACGGCCAAAGATCCACTGAAATTTGTCGACAGCAAAGCTTATCCTGAGCGTATGTCGGAAGCACAAAAGAAAACGGGTGAAACTGAAGCACTGATCGTGATGCAAGGTCTGCTGAAAGGCGTGCCAATGATTGCAACTGCATTTGAATTCGACTTCATGGGCGGCTCTATGGGTACCGTAGTGGGTGACCGTTTTGTGCAGGCAGCCGAGCGTGCGATTGAAACACATCAACCTCTAATCTGTTTTGCAGCTTCTGGTGGCGCGCGTATGCAGGAAGGCATGCTGTCTTTGATGCAAATGGCACGTACTTCAGCAGCGATTCAGCGTTTGAAAGAAGCAGGTCTGCCTTATGTAGTGGTATTGACCCATCCAGTCTACGGTGGTGTCACTGCGTCTTTAGCCATGCTGGGTGATGTACATCTGGCTGAACCGAAAGCCATGATCGGCTTTGCGGGTAAACGTGTGATCGAACAAACTGTACGTGAAAAACTGGACGAACCGTTCCAGCGTGCTGAATATTTGCTTGATCATGGTGTAATCGATCAGATTGTTCACCGTCATGCATTACGTGATACAGTTTATCGTATTATCACGAAATTGATGAACCTGCCTTGAACACAGCACCATTAGCAACTGATTCACTTGATACATGGCTCGATTATTGGAGCCATGTTCACGTTACGGGGATTGATTTAGGCCTGGAACGTGTTATTCCTGTGGCTGAAAAGCTGGGCGTGATCAATCCGGAGGCTAAAGTCCTGACGGTTGCCGGAACCAATGGTAAAGGTTCAACGACCACGACTCTGGCTGCCATTCTCAATGCTCAGGGTTTTAAGGTCGGACTGTATCAGTCTCCTCATGTATATCGTTTTAATGAACGGGTGAAATTACGTGGGGTTGAAGTCGAAGACCAGTTGCTGATTGATGCTTTTGTTGAAGTCGATCGGGCACGTCGCGAATGCGATTTAAGCCTGTCATTCTTTGAAGCAACCACACTTGCTGCATTTGTGATTTTTAAACATGAACTGTGTAATGTGTGGGTGCTGGAAGTCGGATTGGGCGGTCGTCTGGATGTGGTCAACGTGGTCAATCCGGATGTTGCAGTCATCACCAATATTGGGCTAGATCATACCGATTGGCTCGGTGACACCATTGAAAAAATTGCTTTTGAAAAAGCTGGCATTATCCGTCCGAATATTCCTGTGATATTTGGTGGTCAGCAAGATATTCCGCAAGCCATTCTGGATAAAGCTGCTGAATGCAATGCGCCATTATATGCAGTTAACCGTGATTATTTCTATGAAGCCTTTGAAGATGGCAAAACCTGGGCCTTTGCATCGTCAGGTACGACTTTAAAATTGCCGACAGGTTCACTGGCGCTGGATAATATTTCGACAGCAGTTGCAGCGATCTTGCTAAGTGGTCTGGAAGTCAACCAGACAGCGATTGCGGAAGGAGTTCAGGCAGCTAAATTGCCGGGGCGTTTTGAAGTCCGAGAAATTCAGAATAAGACTGTAATTTTTGATGCCGGACATAACCCGCATGGGGTAGAGTTCCTGTTAAAACAATTACGCAATTATTTAAATTACAACAAGAAATATAAAGAAGTCATTTGTGTATTTTCCATGCTGGCAGATAAAGATATAAATTCTGTCGTCAAGTTGTTGAAAGACACTGTTCATTTGTGGAAAATTGCACCATTATCTGTACCACGTGCGGCAGAGGTCACACTTTTGACTGATGCACTGCAAGGTGAATTGATAGAACAATTTGACAATGTAAAATTAGCTTTTAAATCAGCGCTGGATGAAACAGAGAATAATCAGCTGATTTTGGTATGTGGATCATTTCATACCTTAGAAGCGGTATGGGAGTATTTGGAAGAATGTCAATGAATAACAAACAACGCTGGATGGGTGGCGTTGTTTTACTAGGTGGTGGTGTTTTATTGGCAGCATTACTCCTGAAAGGCCAAAATGAAATTCATCAGGATCGTCAGCAAAACCCGGCACTGGCTGCAGAAGTAGAATCAAAAGATACAGTCAACAATTCATTAGGTTCTTTAACAGTCGATGTGGAAACAGAAAAACGTCTGCTGGAACAGCAGCGTCGTGACCGCGAAAAAGCAGTGGCTGAACAGGAAGCCCGTGCAGCTGAATTTTTAGCCATGCAACAGCAGGCTGAGGCAGATGCAGCACGTCGTGCGGCTGAAGAATATGCTGCTTTGAATGCCCATCGTATGGGACAGCAAAGTTCAGACAATATTCCACCTGAGCTGGCAGAAGATGAACAGACGAAGCAAAAACGTCTGGCTGAAGACAAGGCTGCTACACAAAAAAAGTTAGAACAGCAGAAACTTGAGCAGCAAAAAGCCCAAACTTCAGCTGATACTGCCAAGAAACAGGCAGAGCAGAAGGCTGCAGAAGAAAAACGTAAGTTAGAAGAGAAACGTAAAGCTGAAGAAGCGCATAAGGCAGCTAAAGCAAAACGTAAGGCCGAGGAAGAGCACAAAGCGGCTGAAAAGAAAAAAGAAGCTGAGCATAAAGCTGCTGAAGAAAAACGTAAGGCAGAAGAAAAGCGCAAAGCTGAAGAGAAACATAAAGCAGAAGAGGCCAAGAAAAAGGCTGAAGCTGAAAAAGCCCGTAAACTTCTTGAAGGTGAAAGTGATAAACAGTGGATGGTGCAGGTGGCATTGGCTGCCAATGAAGCCAATGCTGATGCCATTGCGGCCAAACTGCGAGCCAAAGGCTACAAGGTCACCAAGAGCCAGACATCTAAAGGTGTGCGTATCATGGTCGGTCCATCTAAAGACCGTGAAACAGCAGATGCACTGCGTAAGAAAATCGCATCTGATGCTAGCCTGAACATGAAATCAGCCTGGGTGAATGACTGGGTGCCGCTAGATAAGCGTTAACTCTCTTACTTAACTGAAGTTTCTGTAGATGGATTCGCGAGTTGCTCGCGAATCCATTTTACATTTTCAGGAGTAAATAATTTTTCAATATTGCGCCAAATTGAATGAAAGCCATAACCGCCATGCTTCATTTCCTGTACTGCATCTTCAATGCGCCAGTTCTGAAAAATAATCCGGTACATGGCCACACTGGCACCGGTACGGTCTGAACCGTGATAACAGTGTAAAAGTATTTTTTCATTATTTTGTCGTGCCTGCTGGATTAACTGCATCACATTCAGTAAATCCTCGCGATTCATAGCCCAGGTATGAATGGGAACATGTTTAAGCTTGAGGTCTTCATTTGACAAAATATCCGTATCTTTATCGCGTGAACGCAGGTTGATCACCACATTAATGGCATATTGTTTTAATAAGGGCGTCAGTTCATCGCTTGGCTGTTCACTTCGGTAAAGTTCATTGCTAATCTGATAAAAATTATGTTCTTCATGCAGTTCCTGTCCCCAATGCATTGGGCGTTCCTGTTCAGGCAGCGCTGGAGTACAGCCAGATAAAACAAGCGTAGAAACCAGAAGAAGTACATAATTATTTTTCATTGCAACCTAACTCACCTTTTTAATCATTCTCTTCAACAGCATATCGGCTTTTTCAAAAAAAAGCCTGTCCGAAGACAGGCTTGATGGGAAAAGTTCGAAAACCCGGCTCGTCGGTGGGTATCAAACTAAACATGAAAATGAGGGTTGATGCATGACGATTTTCATTTTCATGGTGGAGAGTTGATTGGGGTTTTTTACTATTCAAAAAGGATAGAACAACCTTTAGCTTATCCTCTTGCACCCACAGCATAGCTGTGGGTCTTGCGCTCGGGCGAAGCAGTACTTCGTTTTAACTTGAACTACGCGCTTCGCTTGTCTTGCCACAAATTAAGGCAGTGCTCAAATACTGCGCACTTCGTTTGCCTTGCGCAAAACTGAAAAGCAGTGCTTTCAGTTTTGTCACTCGAAGCATAGCTTCTCGTCTTGCGCAAGGGCAGTACAATGGAAACTGCGCGCTACGCTTGCCTTGCGCAAAATTAAAAAGGAGTCCTTTTAATTTTGCTCAGGCTGTGGCGTAAGACGTAAATAAGGAGTCACTGCCTTATAGCCTTTAGGGAACGTTGTTTGATTTCTTCCTCATCTTTTAATGAAGGCACAATCACTACATCATCGCCATGTTGCCAGTTTGCTGGAGTTGCAACTTTATGATTGTCGGTTAATTGCAGAGAGTCGACTACACGTAATACTTCATGGAAATTACGACCTGTTGATGCAGGGTAGGTAATAATCAGACGCACTTTCTTGTTTGGATCAATGATTACCAGAGAACGTACAGTCAGGGTTTCGCTGGCATTTGGGTGAATGAAACCATACAGCTCAGACACTTTTCGGTCCTGATCAGCAATGATCGGGAAGTTAACGGTCGTACCTTGAGTTTCATTAATGTCTTTGATCCAGCCATGATGCGATTCAACATCATCAACAGAAAGGGCAATTGCTTTCACGTCACGCTTTTCAAACTCATCTTTCAGCTTTGCGGTAAATCCCAGTTCAGTGGTGCATACAGGGGTATAATCTGCTGGATGTGAAAATAAAATGCCCCAGCTATCGCCTAGAAAGTCATAAAAGTTAATTAAGCCTTCGCTAGATTGCTGTTCAAAATTCGGTGCGGTATCGCCTAAACGTAAACTCATTTTTCTTGCCTCAATTGATCTTGTAATGTGTCGATGAGAATAAATATGAACCAATTTTTTTATGATTAAAAATAGTGTTTTTAGAATTTCTTATGAATAAACCGAATAAAGAAGTAGGCTGTCGATTCAGAATCAGACAAATCAGTCGTCTAATTAACTATATTGCATGGGTAAAATTTGCTACATTACTTTGCCTTAGGTCTCAGGGCTAGGACGAAGGATGAGTTTTTTTCATTGGTTTTCTGGCAAAACCCTTGTAGTTCAAATTTCTAGCACCATAATAACGACTAAGAACATATTTATTTGACAAGCAAGATTTAGAGAGTCTATTCATGTTGGCAAGTCTGATCGGAGGAATCTTCGGTACTAAAAATGAGCGCGAACTCAAACGCATGCGTAAAATCGTAGATAAGATTAATGCGCTCGAGCCGACGATATCAGCCCTAAGCGATGCAGACTTATCTGCAAAAACTGAAGAATTTAAACAACGATATAATAAAGGCGAAAGTCTAGATAAGTTACTTCCTGAAGCATTCGCAGTCTGTCGTGAAGCTGCAAAACGTGTCATGGGAATGCGTCACTATGACGTACAGTTGATTGGTGGTATTACCTTGCATGAAGGCAAGATTGCCGAGATGCGTACCGGTGAAGGTAAAACCCTGATGGGGACGCTGGCCTGTTATCTCAATGCATTGAGCGGACAGGGTGTCCATGTCATCACAGTGAACGACTATTTGGCACAACGTGATGCCGAGTTAAACCGTCCATTGTTCGAATTCTTGGGTTTAAGCATTGGGATTATCTATTCCATGCAGAACCCGATGGAAAAATCTGAAGCCTATAAAGCAGATATCACTTACGGTACCAACAACGAATTCGGTTTCGATTATCTTCGTGACAACATGGTGTTCTCGCTGGCTGAGAAAAAACAGCGTGGTCTGACCTATGCCATTATCGATGAGGTCGATTCGATCCTGATCGATGAAGCACGTACACCACTGATTATCTCTGGTCAAAGTGAAGATTCTTCCCAGCTTTATGCAGCAATCAATAACATTCCGCCGAAATTAAAAGCACAGAAAGAAGAAAAAGTACCGGATGGCGGTCATTTCTGGATTGATGAAAAACAGCGTTCAGTAGAAATTACAGAAACCGGTTTTGAAACCATTGAAAGTGAATTGATTGCAATGGGCTTGCTGGCTGAAGGTGAAAGCCTATATTCAGCTTCTAATCTGAATTTGCTGCATCATGTGACTGCTGCGATTCGTGCGCATTATCTGTATCAACGTAACGTGCATTACATCATCCATGAAGGTGAAGTGATCATCGTCGATGAGAACACCGGTCGTACCATGCCAGGTCGTCGCTGGTCTGAAGGTCTGCACCAGGCAGTTGAAGCAAAAGAAGGTCTGGAAATCCAGCCGGAAAACCAGACCCTTGCAACTACTACATTCCAGAACTATTTCCGTCTGTATAAAAAATTATCCGGTATGACCGGTACTGCAGATACTGAAGCTGCGGAAATGAAAGAAATTTACGGTCTGGATGTGGTAATCATTCCAACCCACCGTCCAATGATCCGTAATGACCAGAACGATTTGATCTACCTGAATCGTGAAGGCAAATACAACGCGATTATTCAGGAAATCCAGCGTGTTCATGAAGCTGGTGTTGCGCCAATCCTAATTGGTACGGCCACTATTGAAGCGTCGGAAATTCTTTCTGACAAGCTTAAAGAAGCTGGTATTGAACATGAAGTCCTGAATGCCAAACAGCATGAGCGTGAAGCAGATATTATTGCCCAAGCGGGTGCACCGCGTGCTGTAACGATTGCAACTAACATGGCCGGTCGTGGTACCGATATTTTGCTGGGTGGTAACTGGAAAGCGCTACTGGCCAAAATTGAAAACCCAACCCCTGAAGATGAAGCACGCCTGAAAGCAGAATGGGAAGCGAATCATGAAGCAGTTCTTGCTTCTGGTGGTTTGCATATTATCGGTTCTGAGCGTCATGAATCTCGCCGTATCGATAACCAGTTGCGTGGTCGTGCGGGCCGTCAGGGTGACCCGGGTGTATCGCGTTTCTACCTGTCTCTTGAAGATGACTTGATGCGTATCTTTGCGGGTGACCGTGTGGTTACCATGATGCGTGCAATGGGCTTAAAAGAAGATGAAGCGATTGAACACAAAATGGTGTCACGCTCAATCGAAAATGCACAACGCAAAGTAGAAGCACGTAACTTCGACATTCGTAAGAACCTGTTGAAATACGATGACGTGAATAACGAGCAGCGTAAAATTATCTATAGTCAGCGTGATGAGATTCTGGCTGAAAGTTCATTGCAGGATTATATCGAAGAGATGATCCGTGAAGTGATGCAGGGCATGATCGCCAACTATATTCCGCCTGAATCAATTCATGATCAGTGGGATATTGAAGGTCTGGAACTTGCACTACGTGAAGACTTATCGATTGATCTGCCAGTTGCACAATGGTTAGAGCAGGATCGTCGTTTAGATGAAGAAGCACTGGTTGAGCGAATTACTGAAGAAGTGGTAAATCGTTACCGTTCACGTCGTGAACAAATGGGTGCTGAATCTGCAGCATCACTCGAACGTCATTTCATGCTGAACTCGTTGGACCGTCACTGGAAAGAGCATCTGGCAGCGATGGATTACCTGCGTCAGGGTATTCATTTACGCGGTTATGCACAGAAAAATCCAGAGCAGGAATACAAAAAAGAAGCCTATAACCTGTTTGTAAACATGCTGGGTGTCATTAAATCTGATGTGATCACTGATCTGTCACGTATCCATGTGCCAACACCTGAAGAGCTGGCTGAAATGGAAGCACAGCAGCAGGCACAGGCTGAAGCGATGCGTTTGCAGTTATCTCATCAGGAATTTGATGGATTACTGGCTGAAGAAGATGCAATCACTACTGAACAAAATGCGCAGGCCAATCCGGTTGCACCAGTCTTTGAAGCACCGGCAAGCCGTAATGCACCTTGTCCATGTGGTTCAGGTCTGAAATACAAACAGTGTCATGGCAAGATCTAATTTCTGCTAAGTTTCTAAACTATAAAAAGATCAGGACCAAATGGTCCTGATCTTTTTATGTATATGGACTTTTCAGCTGATGAATACTGTTTGCACTGTACCGGATTAAATGGTATTTAATGGCAGATTGAACACCGCAAAGTGGAAGAAACAATGACAAAAGTATTAAAAACGATGATGGTTGCTGCTTTGGCAATCCCGACTTTAAGTTTTGCTGAAACAGCAACAACGACACCTGCTAAAGTTCAGCAGGCCATTGGTCCAACTACGGCTCAGGTTCAGACGGGTACAGATGGTCAGGTGACCATTGCAAGTCCGCGTACTGGCATTCGCTATACCTTTAATAATTCAAACCGTCCAATCGTTTTGCAGACTGCAGCGATTGCAGCAGCCAATGCAGCGAATGCTGACCGTATTGTTGCTTCTAACCCAGCGCTTTCTGCGGCAAGTCAGCAACAGGCGAAACAAGCTTTATTGAGTGAATCAACCCAGCTGGCTAAAAACTAAGTTTGATCCAGTTTAATAAAACCAGTCACCATGACTGGTTTTTTATTGTGAAAAACCATAAGAAAAGTGAGTGTTCATCTGGCTTTGGCTCGATTTTTTAATGAAGATCAACTAAGCTGTATTTTTCTGAAACTTCAATATTGGACATTTAAAAATGGCAGTTGGTGACGTATCTATGCCACAGATGCATGTGGTAAAAGGGGTGAGAATTGGTTCGGCAGAAGCGTATGTACGCTATCAGAACCGACGTGACCTGGTGATATTTGAACTGGCTGAAGGCTCCAATGTTGCAGGTGTATTTACCCAGAATGCTTTTTGTGCTGCTCCTGTACATGTTTCTAAAGCACATCTGGCGGTAGGTAACCCACATTATTTAGTGATTAATACCGGAAATGCCAATGCGGGTACAGGTGCTACAGGTATGGCAAATGCTGAAGCCACTTGTGCCAAACTGGCTGAACTTGCAGGCGTGAAAGCTGAAGAAGTATTGCCATTTTCAACAGGGGTGATTGGGGAACAATTACCAATGGAGCGTCTGCTCAGTGGTTTACAGCCTGCATTAGAGTCATTGCGTGATGATGCCTGGGTCGATGCGGCAACCGGCATCATGACCACAGATACTACACCAAAAGGTGCATCTGAACAGTTCGAGCTGGATGGTGTCACCTATACCATGACCGGGATTTCCAAAGGCGCCGGCATGATTCGCCCAAATATGGCCACTATGCTGGGCTATGTGGCGACTGATGTGCCAATCAGCCGTGAACTGGTTCAACAGCTTTTATCTGAGACAGTGAATCAGTCATTCAACCGCATTACCATTGATGGGGATACCTCTACCAATGACTCTTGTATTTTCATTGCTACAGGTCAGGCCGGTGGAACAGAAATTTCATCAGTTGAAGATCCGCGTTATGCAGCTGTACTTGAAGTATTGATGCGTACCATGAAACGTCTTGCGCAACTGATTGTGCGTGATGGTGAAGGCGCAACCAAGTTTATTACTGTGGCCGTAGAAGGCGGTGCCAATACTCAGGAATGCTGTGACGTGGCCTATAGCATCGCGCATTCTCCATTGGTGAAAACTGCGATCTTTGCTTCTGATCCAAACTGGGGACGTATTCTGGCTGCAATCGGTTATGCAGGTGTGGCGAATTTAGACGTTGCAAAAATTCAGGTTTGGTTAGATGATGTACAAATCTGCAAGGATGGTGGTGCTGCAGCAGACTATACCGAAGAGGCAGGTGCACGTGTGATGGCACAAGCTGAAATGACGATTCGTGTTGATCTTGGACGTGGTGAAGCAAAAGATACAGTCTATACCTGTGACCTGTCCTATGATTATGTGAAGATCAATGCTGATTATCGTTCATAATTCAGATTGTTTCTAAAGCCTCCGTTGTGGGGCTTTTTTTATATCTTATGATTTTTAATGACTGGTCAAAAAGTATTTTGCTAGAGATGACCGGGATGTAGGGTGAAAGGTTCGTTGAATAATGAACTATGAGGGTAGAGTAAGAGTTGTTATGAATGATGCGACCAAATTAATAGCCAATGAAGCCAAATCGATTGTGCAGGCGCATTTAGATCGTTTAGGAGAACCCAAAGAGCATCAGATCAGTGCACAGGCCAAACAGGAAAAATTTGCACAGATTCAAGCCGAATTGGAAAAGCAGAATGCAGTACTAGTTGCACATTATTATTGTGATCCTGAAATACAGGAACTGGCAGAACTGACTGGTGGCTGTGTGTCCGATTCATTGGAAATGGCGCGTTTTGGACGTGACCATCCCGCATCGACCTTGGTGGTAGCTGGGGTTAAGTTCATGGGTGAAACTTCAAAAATACTTTCACCAGAAAAAACCGTCCTGATGCCAACTCTTGAAGCGACCTGTTCACTGGATTTGGGTTGTCCGGTAGAAGAATTTACCAAATTCTGTGATGCGCATCCTGATTATACTGTAGTGGTGTATGCTAATACTTCGGCTGCGGTTAAAGCCCGCGCTGACTGGGTCGTGACTTCAAGTTGTGCAGTTGAGATTATTGAACACCTCGATAGTTTAGGTGAAAAAATTATCTGGGCACCGGATCAGCATCTAGGGCGTTATATCCAGAATAAAACCGGTGCTGACATGCTGCTTTGGGATGGCGCGTGTATCGTCCACGAAGAATTTCGTTCGCGCGGAATTGCTAATATGAAAGCCTTATATCCAGATGCGGCAGTGCTGGTCCATCCAGAATCACCGATGTCTGTGGTAGAAATTGCTGATGCAGTCGGAAGTACTTCTCAGTTAATCAAGGCAGCTCAAACCTTGCCACATCAGCGTTTGATCGTGGCAACAGATCGCGGTATTTTCTATAAAATGCAGCAGGCTGTGCCAGATAAGATTTTGATTGAAGCTCCAACCGCTGGAGAAGGAGCAACCTGTCGTTCATGTGCACACTGTCCTTGGATGGCCATGAACGAGCTAGATGGAATCTTGCATGTTCTACAACATCGTGATCAGGAGATTCATGTTGACCCCGCATTAGCTCAACGAGCCAAACTGCCTTTAGATCGTATGCTGGATTTTAGTGCCAGCTTGAAACGCTAAGATTTTGTATAAAAAATGTCTGAAATGCTTGATAAATAAACGCTTGAAGTGTTTTTTTGATTTTTTTTAAATATAGGTGTTGACGTCTTATGGCGTCACGCCTAGAATGCACACCGTACCAAGCGATAAGCTTGATACGAAAGCTGAGATGAATCGGAGCATAGCACAGCCTGGTAGTGCACCTGGTTTGGGACCAGGGGGTCGTAGGTTCGAATCCTACTGCTCCGACCAATTCTTCAAGGCGGATGGTGAAAATCATCAGTAAAGCGCTTGTAGCTCAGTTGGATAGAGCATCCGCCTTCTAAGCGGATGGTCACAGGTTCGAATCCTGTCAGGCGCGCCATTTTTGGTGGCTTGATATTTAAGAACCAAGGCAATGGTGGATGTAGCTCAGTTGGTAGAGCCCCGGATTGTGATTCCGGTTGTCGTGGGTTCGAATCCCATCATTCACCCCAACTCTTTGAGTTGAACATCGGAGCATAGCACAGCCTGGTAGTGCACCTGGTTTGGGACCAGGGGGTCGTAGGTTCGAATCCTACTGCTCCGACCATCTTCTTCATGGTGGTTAGGATTAATGATACCGCGTCAAGCGGTTTTTTTATGTCTAAATAATGAAGACACCGTGATGGTGGATGTAGCTCAGTTGGTAGAGCCCCGGATTGTGATTCCGGTTGTCGTGGGTTCGAATCCCATCATTCACCCCAACTTTTTTGAGTTGAACATCGGAGCATAGCACAGCCTGGTAGTGCACCTGGTTTGGGACCAGGGGGTCGTAGGTTCGAATCCTACTGCTCCGACCATCTATAAAAATGATTAATTATATGGATACCGCATTAGGCGGTTTTTTTATGTCTAAAATTTAAGTACGAACTAAATTTATCAATCAAAATAAAAATAGATTAGAAACTGGTTATTGATTAAGTTCATTCTTCATTCTTCATTCTTCATTCTTCATTCTTCATTCTTCATTCCAGAATTATGTTTTTAATAAGTCGAGCTAAATGTACCTAGATCTTTTTATGGGTGAGTCGCATTTATTGGGAGGTCCATAGGGATTGTGAAAATAAGAAAAATATTTATTCGATTGAGTTGGAAGAATATTTTAAGCAAGAGTAGTTATAGGAATAAAAAACTAAATTGCACTTTATTAAGCTGAAACGAAATAGCCCCTGTTTTTTAAATTAAAAAATGGAAATAGTAAAAAGATATCTAAAAATAGGGTTTTTAGATTAAAGAATATGCATATGGGGCTATTTTGTAGAAATAATAATCAACTGAAGTATTTTCTTAAAAATAGGGGTTGCGCTTGCTTGGGATTGGTCTATAATGCACATCCATCGGCGGTGATGAAGATTAAAACTTCTGATAAAACAGTAACTTAGCATGAAATGGTTAAGTTAGGTTTTAGGAAGGAAGTTTAAAAATAATTTTCATTACTGGTTGACTTTCTAGAGATAGAGAGTAATATAGCCGACCTAGCTTGCTACTGACGAAGTAGCAAGAAGATCATTAAGAGATTATGAAGAACAACTTGTGTGGATTTTTACTGGTTGATTGATCGAAATTATTTTCATTGATTGAATGGTAGAAATTACTCGAAGTTTATTTGAGAAATATTTGTCAGAAAATTGATGAGCCAAGTTTAAGAACTTTACTTATAAAGTTCGAAATGATTTTAACTGAAGAG
>NZ_VOZC01000019.1:0-47854 GCF_013419975.1 Acinetobacter sp. YH12041
TCATATTGATCTAACGATCAGACGAAAACTTGATTTAGTTAAGCTAATCGAACAAACTACTACGACTCAGATACATCTGTTAATGCATTCTATTTGAAGAAAGCTAGGCAAACGAAGCGCAAGCAACATAAATAAGACCATAGCGAGTAAGCATACCAGTTGTGCTGGCGACCATAGCAAGAGTGAACCACCTGATCCCTTCCCGAACTCAGAAGTGAAACCTCTTAGCGCTGATGGTAGTGTGGGGTTTCCCATGTGAGAGTAAGTCATCGCCAGCTCATTATTCCAAAAGCCCTCTGCTCACGCAGGGGGCTTTTTTATGCGTGGGATTTCATGGTTATAGATTTTTCTATTGATACTTTATGATCTAAAAAAAGAGTTAAAGAGTAACAAGGTGCAGCCAAAACTTCAGAGCTATTAGCTGCACCATATTGTTTGAAGTAATTAAATTTTATCTATCCTTCTTTAAGATATTTAAGAATTGTCAATTACTTCCTGTTGATCAAGCTGACGACGAGCATGTTTAAATGCTGTTCTTAGCCCTTCTTCTAAAGTCGGATGATAGTAAGGCTTTGCCAGAATCTGATGAATATCCTGCTCTGCATCAATCATCCAGGCTAGTATGTGTGCTAGATGTTCGGCTTGAGGGCAGAATAGTTCAGCACCTAATAATTTTCCTGACTTTTTATCTATATATATTTCAGCTCCACCTTTATTTTCTGCAAGAATTAACGCGCGTCCCTGTCTTTCATAAGATACAAAGCCTCTAATATATTCTGCATTTTTTTCCTCTAACTGTTTGAAACTTTGTCCAATAATAGCCATTTCTGGTTGGCTAAATACAATTGCCAAAGGAGTTAGGGCAGAAATAGGTTGAACATCTGGAAAATTCAAGCAGTTTTGGACTATTTCTTTACCATTGTGGGCAGCTTCATGTTGAATTGGGACATCAGGGGCTGCATCGCCAACAATAAAAATAGGCAAGTTTGCTAATTGCTTGGTTTTTTTATTAATAGGTAGCTTTTTAACATCTTGGAATTCAGGATTAATTTTTTCCAAACCTAATCGATCTAAATTAGAACTACGTCCAGTAGCTGAGAGTACATAATCTACTTCAAGACTTTGCTTTTGATCATTCTTTATATAGTCAATTTCCACCTGATTATTAAGGAGTTTGACTTGATTAGGTAGCGTTTTAAATTTTATATCCAGCTCGTTATTTAACTGATCTCTAACCAAAGCTTGTAGAGTTGGACTAGTGAGTGCACCTATTTTCTGACTACGAGCAAACATAGTAATACGCGCTCCTAAACGTTGCATGGCTTGAGCCAATTCAATTGCAATAACGCCACTACCAATCACTGCTAAGGATTTGGGTAAATGTGAAAGCTCAAAGATTTCATCAGATGTCAGGAGTTTATCTCCTAATTTATCTTTTAAGGTAGCATCAAAATTTGGTCGAGAGCCTACTGCAACAATAAAACTTTTAGCTTGATAATATTTTCCCTCTACTTGGACTGTTTGAGTATTAGTAAATTTGGCGTGGCCAGATACCTTATGGGCTGAATCCCATTGTTCTACTTCTTTTAAAGTGGCCCGAATATAATGATCACGAAGCTTATGTAAGCGCTCCATAACAACAGAAGTATTTATTACTGCATCATGCTGTAATCCGAGATTTTTTGCAGTTTTAATCTCATGCATACGGTTAGCAGAAGAAATCAGAAGCTTGCTCGGCATACAGCCTACACGAGCACATGTTGTATCCCATGAACCGGCATTAATAATTAAAATATTTTGGGTATATTTAATAGCTTCTTTATAAGCACTAATTCCTGCTGTGCCTGCACCGATAATAATAATGTCATACATAAATTGTTTACCAATTCTCAGAACATGAATATTTATATGCATGATTTACAATGTTTCTGATGTAAATTATGTAACTAGATTGCTTATTTTTGCTATTTTGAGTAAATTTTGTGTAAAAGCCAGAAGATTAACTTTTATGGCAGCTTAACTATTATATGCAGTGGGAAAAAACATGAGTTTGTTTATAAATTTAAAAAAACTTGGGGTCAATACAACAATCTTGGCAACGTCAATTTCTTTAGTGGCGTGTGGTGGTGGTGGAAGTGACGGTTATTATGATAACGGTTCTTCAGGAAATACTGGTGGAGGCAATTCAACCGGTAATAATGGTGAGCAAACTGAGTTAAAGGAGGTTGCAGCGCTTGTTATTAGCTCTTTTGATGAAAAGAATAATGTAAAAACAAATATTACCCGTAAAGGCGATACACTTATTGTAAAATTACAAGCTGTTGATAAAGATGGCGGTGGTATCGCGGGTCGTGAAGTCAAATTATCTATTAAAGATTTTGATAAATATAATATTACAAGTGATGCCTCAGTTAAAACTACAGATGAGTCAGGTTATGCAAGTTTTACACTTACTATTCCTGAAATTACAGCTGATATTAAGAATCTTAATCTAACAGGATCAATTGTTGGGACTACTATTACTCAATCACATTTAATTGGCATTACAGGCGGTACCGAAAATGTTGCTCAAAGTAAACTTGAAGTAGTATTTGAACCAATTAATGCAATTAATGTAACAGGTGGTGAAACTGAAATTAAACTACGAGCTAGAGATGTTAATGGCGGTGGAGTACCAAATCAAAAGATTTCATTATCTGTTCCTAAAGATCAGCAAAATATTTTTTCTATTTCTGGACAATCAGAACTTTCCACAAATAATGATGGTTATGCGACATTTAAATTAAAACTATTGTCAGGTAAAGAATCTGATCGACAAACATTGGTAAAAGATGGCTTAACCTTGAATGCCATTTTAGTAGATAGTGAAGGTGCAGTTGCAACTCAAACTTCCAATCTTGCGGTTCGTTCTGCAGTTGGTATTGTAGATAAAGTTATTTTTAATACTGATATTTCTAATAATAAAATTAATGCATCTAATGGTAGTGCAGCTATTGATATTTATGTGCTCAATCCTGAAGGGTTGCCTGTTAAAAACCAGAAAGTAGCATTAGAGATAGCTGACACTATTAAGCAAATTGGTGACAGCGTTGAAGTTGTAAATGCTAGTACGTATGGTGCAAATATTACTAAGACTATCGTAACGACGGATGAAAATGGTATTGCAAGATTCGATCTTACTATTGGAGAGAATAGTGCAAGTGCGCAAAAAAGATTAGCAGAATTTGGAGTTTCTCTTAAAGCAACGGTTGTTGATGTATTAAATAAGTCAGTAGTGCAGCAGCACAAATTAACAGCTGTATCAAATATGAATGAAGCTGTAACTAATTTAACTTTTTTAACAAATCACTTAGATATTTCAGAAGGTAATGGTCAAGTTACTATTAAGGCTGTAGATGAATATGGTGGAGCCGTTGCTAATCAAGGAATTCAATTAAATATTATCGAGTCTGAACGTTTAGGGGTTATCGCTGATAATTCATCTTCTCAAACAACTAATGAAAAAGGGGAGGTAACTTTTAATTTAGTATTTAATAAACTAGATGACAAACAAATATTTGATGAGCTGAAAGAAAAAGGCATAAAATTAGCTGTTAGTCATGTTAACACTAAAAATAAAGTTATAAATCAAACGCAAACTATCACGCTTAGTTCTAAAACTGAAGTACAAGACCCATTGTCTGATATTCAACGACTAGAGTTAATGGCCACCAAAGGAGTAGTTGCTGCTAAAGATGGTGAGTTTGAGATAACAGTAAAAGCAATCAACAATGCTGGGCAACCTGCTGCTCAAAAAATCATTGCATTTGCTTTAAGTGAAAATGCTGTAAAAAATGGAGTTACATTTGTAGGCTCAAATACTCAAGCAACAAATGATAAGGGTCAGGCTACTTTTACAGTTAAAGTAAATGCTGTTAATGCTGCTGCAATAGCGAATCTTGTACAACAAGGTATCGGAATAGGTGTATCGACAATCATTGCTGATAAAACCACTGTAACAAATAGCATGTTGATTCAAGTACAAGAAGATTTAGTAGCTAGTTCGAAAGATAGTGTGGCATATGTTGCTATAGACTCATTACAGCAAGATGCGATTTTAGATGTTGTTAAATCTGGCCAGACAACTATTCGTGTGAAAGCATTGAATTCAGAAGGTGCTACCTTAGCTGGCCAGCTTGTAAAACTATCAATTGCAAATCTATCTGATTTGATACTTAACGGTATAATTCCTCTTTCAATTGTTGGTGGTTCAGAAAAACCTACAGGCCCAGATGGGTATGCAGAATTTACTTTGTCATACAATACTACAGCTGATGAACGATTAATCTCAAAATTAACGTCAGGTAGCGGGGTTAAGTTAAAGGCATCTGTAGATGATAAGCTTAATACTACTCAATTATATTTAAAAAATTCGAATAATGAGTCGACGGCTGTCCAACTCCAACGTATTCAAATTACTGCAGATACCGGTACTGTAGTTGCAGCAGGAAATAAAAAAGTTACCTTTACTTTACAAGCATTTAATACAGATGGTACACCAGCTAAAAATCAATCTATTGGTCTAGGATTAAATGAAGTTGCAATACAAAATGGTGTAACTTTTACTAGTGCTAATACTGTTAAAACGAATGACTCCGGTATTGCAACTTTTACTATCAATGTAAATGCTCAAAATTTAGATGCAATTAAAAATCTTGTAGAAAGTGGCATTACATTAGCTGCCGTTCATAAACGTACTGATGGTGTATCAATTAATAATACTTATCGAGTAATGGTAACAGAGCCTGCAACACCAGTTACGTTAGTTAACCAAATACTGATTAATGCAAGCGCACCAACAGTCAGTGGTCTCGGTGGAGAGGTACTTGTTGCTGTTCGGGCTGTAGATGCAAAAGGTACAGGACTGGAAGGCAAGTCTGTTGCTTTCGCTTTAACTCAAAATGTTTCTTCTCGCATCACAGTTGATCAAAATTCTAGTGTAACGAACGCTCAAGGTTATGCATACTTTAAAGTAACTGTAGCCCCAGGTTCGATTGAAGAGGACTTAATTAAGTCTGGTATTACTTATGCTGTGTCGACATTAAATTCAAGCAACGGTACTACTGTAACTCAAGTGAATAAAATTCAAGTAACTGTCCCTCAGCAAGCATTAGATGTAAGTCTTTCTAAATCTAAAGCCACAGTATTAGAAACAGGCGATACACTTGATATTGGTATTAAAGTGGTTAGTAATGATATTAAAGTTACAGGTTATCCAGTGAATCTGGAAATTGTAAATGGTGCAATTAATGGTTTAAGTTTGAATGCTGCTACTTATGCTGTTGATGTAAATGGTAATGCTAAAGCTACATTGACTGTACCTACTACTCTAACAGCTGAACAGCGTACCCGTTTGCTGCGTGATGGGATTATTGTTCGTGCAACAATCACCTTACCAAATGGTGAAAAACGAGGTAAAGAGCTAACTATTGATGTTAACGAGGTTTTTAATACTAATCACCTTGATATTCAACGTTCAAAAACCTCTTTAGTAAATAGCGGTGATTCAGCTTTAGTAACACTCAAACTTCTGGATGATAATAACGGTGGTGTTAAGGAGCAGCCTGTAACGCTTAAATTAGAAGGTAATCCAAATGCAACAATCCGTGGCGGCTCTACTGTTGTCACGAATGAATTTGGTGAAGCTACTTTTGAAGTAGTAATATCTGCCAATTCTGTAACTACTCCAATAAACTTACTTGCTACACATTCAAATACTGCAGGTAAACAAATTCGTAGAAGTAGTGTGCTTACTGTTCGTACTCCAACTGCCCAAGCCCCACAATTAGTATTAAAATTTTTAAGCAATAAGAACCGTATAAATGTTCGCGGTGATCAATTTGAACTCTCGGTTCTTGTATCCGATATAGATGGAACCAGTGTTACAGGCAAAGCAGTTACTTTAAGTTTACCAAATAATTTAGGCTATGTTTCTGGCCCTTCAACTGTTGAAAGTGATGAATCTGGCTTTGCTAAATTTAAACTTGTTTTAGATGAGCGACTTTTAAATGCTTCAGATATTAATAACTTGTTGGCAGACGGCTTAAATATTAATGCAACTGTAATAGATGAAAATAATCTTAAAATTACAGAACCATTTAATATTCCTGTAGTACGTACTGTAGCTCAAACACAGGGTTCAATAGCGATAAATATTTCTAATTCACTAACGAGTGTTGCACTCGAAGAAAGTTTAGATATTTATTATAACCTTAAAGGTTCTGCCCAATTGGTAGATCTTGATGGAAAACCTATTGCTAATCAGGATGTAATTTTAACAACTCGGCCAACACAATATACAAAAGGTCAATGGCTATATGAAATTCTTCGTAACCCTGTAGGAGGGGAATATCCATTTACTGATATGAAAGCATGGATTGCACCAGGTACTTTCTATTATGCTTTAAACGGAGTGACTCCAGATACTGCATTGACTCGAAATACTGCAATTTCATGTAATGTAAATACATCTACATGGACTGCAAATGGTCAAGCATTGCGAGTGGTAAGATTCTTGGATGCACAAACGACTAATGAAGGGGCAAAATATCGCACAGATGGAGCTGGTCGTTTTGATTTCACTATAGAATATCCTAAAGCAAATGCACATTGGCTTACAGTGAATATCGAAGCAACAGCTGAATTGGCACAGATACCTACTCGAGGTAATATTACATTTACTTTACCTGCTGCAACTTCTGACTATTTGGCAAATGGTAGTTCTGCGCCAAATAAAGAAAGTCCATACGGAATTAATACGACATCTTGCCCTTAATAAAAAAACAGCGCTTCGGCGCTGTTTTTTTGAGAACTTCTTTTTAAAAGTTACATAGAAGTTCCCACACTGACACCCACAGTAGGCTTAAAATTCATGGAACTACAACCTGTCAATGCAAGACTGCAACATATAACCAGTAAGAATTTATTCATAGGTCGATCTCTGAAATTAAAAGGAGAGGTTGACTAAAAGTACATTCCCCCTAAATACCTTAGTTATCCAGTAGATCCATCTGTTTCGCCAGCTGATATAAATTGTTGGAGCGATTTCCTGTACGGCAGAACATCAAGATCGGTTTTGGTAATTCGTTATAATGGTTAGCAAAGGTGCGCACATCAAGCTCGGTAATCTGGCCAGCAACTACTGGCTGGAAGACATAATCTAGACCTGCACTACGAGCAGCCTCCTCAATTTGTACGCTGGTTGGCTGTTCAGGGCCACCTTCCATATCCGGACGGTTATTGATAATTGATTTGAAACCTTTTTCAACTACTTGAGAGATATGTTCAGGACCAATTTGGCCAGCAAAGCCTACATTTTCGCTCATGATGTCACTCCATTATGTCATTTATCTTGATATGCTTTATGATAGCATTAAGCTGAAAACATGATGGCCTAGTTCTGAAAAATTTATAAACGATTACAACTATAAAATAACGCAATGGAGCGCGTATGTACGCCTATACAGTCGAACCACTGTATGTCAAAAGCGGTCAGGAAGTGATTGCTGCGGATTTCTATCGTCCTCAACAGATTGACAAACCAGCTGTGATCCTGATGGCTCACGGCCTGGCTGCTTTACGTCATTTTAAACTGGTGCAATATGCCCAACGTTTTGCTAGTGCAGGTTATGCGGTAGTTCTATTTGATTATCGCTATTGGGGAGGCAGTACCGGGCGTCCGCGTGAACTGGTATCGATCGGTGCTCAACTTGAAGACTGGCGTACCATGATCCAGCATTTGCAGGCACGTAAATCGATTGATGCCAAACGGATTGTGTTATGGGGAACGGCATTAAGTGGCGGGCATGTACTGACATTGGCCGCAGAACTAAAAAATATTCAGGCGGTAATGGTACAGGTACCCTTTGTTGATGGTGCAGAAAGTGCCAAACTTTATCCTTTGCAGCAATTGCCCAAAGCCCTGAAGATTTCCAGTCAGGATTATATGGGGGCAAAGGTAGGAATGACGCCCAAGACCTTGCCGGTGGTTGATCGTCATGAACTCTGTTTTATGCCGACACAAGACAGTTATGAAGGATATCTATCCATTGTGAATCCAGATTATTACTGGAGTGGTCATATCCCAGCCCGGGTATTCTTTAAATTGATGCGATATCGTCCTATTCAGGAAGTCCGCAAAATCACTATTCCTGTCCTGTTTATCGCAGCACAACAAGACAGCCTGATTCCCATTGAAGCCAGTCGGGAAACCGCAACCAATATTGCACCATTTGTACAATATCATGAGTGGAATATGCGGCATTTTGATATTTATCATAGTGAATGGTTTGAAAAAGCAGTCTCGACCCAATTAGAATTCTTACATCAACATATTGGAGTGCGCTAGATGATCATTGTATGCCCGAATTGCCAGGCTAAAAATCGTGTGCCTGAAGAAAAATTAACGGCCGATCCAGCATGTGGTCAGTGTCATCAAGCTTTAGTTCCATTAGCGCCGATTGAGCTAAATGAACAGAACTTTAGTCAGTTTGTCACCCATAGTGATCTTCCCATCCTGATTGATCTATGGGCAGACTGGTGTGGTCCATGTAAAATGATGGCACCGCATTTTGCTGCTGTAGCAAAAGAAAATCCACAAGTGGTATTTGCTAAAATTGATACCGAAGCCAATCCGCGATTAAGCTCAGCATTTAATGTACGTAGTATTCCGACGCTGGTTTTGATGAATAAAACCAATGAAATTGCTAGAATAAGCGGTGCATTACGTTCAAGCGAACTACAAAAGTGGCTTGATCAGCAGTTAAATAATGCTCAATCCTAATTTAAAAAGCCTGGAGTTCAAGTGACAGATTCTCATATTAAACCAGAGGGAGTACTTTCCCTGCAGACGATTGCAATGCCTGCGGATACCAACTGGAGTGGAGATGTATTTGGTGGCTGGATTGTTTCACAAATGGACTTGGCGGGAGCAATTCATGCAGAGCGCTTTAGTAAAGGACGCTGTGCAACGATTTCGATTAACCAGATGACCTTCCTGGTTCCTGTGAAAGTCGGCGATGTCATTAGCTGCTATACCAAAATTCTAAAAGTCGGTAATACTTCAATCCAGATGCAAATCGAAGTATGGGACAGTCATGATAACTCACGTGCACCTGTACGCGTGACTGAAGGGGTATTTACCTTTGTCGCAGTGGATGTCAAAGGCAATAAACGTCCAATTCCAGATGAAGCAAAACAGAAATTTGCAGAATCTCAGCAGAACTCATAATTCATTAAATAAAAAATCCCAGATCAATAATCTGGGATTTTTTTGTCTGTATTGAAATTAGCCTGGCTTCAACTGGTTCTTGGCAATCCAAGCCCAGAGCATTTCACATTGAATCGGTGCTTCACCAGATTCATCAGTTACAATAACTTGTACTAGCGTTTCACCTTTTTCTGAACTTTGCATCAATTGCTGCTGTTCAGGAGTCAACGTAGCCACCGCAGTCATGGCACCTTTGGTTGGACGCTTAAAGTCCACTTTTAGGCTTTTAATCAGAACCACTGCGCTGTCAGGTACATTCATCGCAGTCACAAAGCCGGTTGCTGTTTCTGCCAGCAGTGCCATCGCACATGCATGAATCTGACCGATATGGTTCTGCATGGCCTTATGATTGGCCATACTCACCACAACTTTGGCTGCACTGATTTCCTGATAGCGAATCTTGGAAGAGCCAACCATTGGAACCACTCGGCCAAAGGTCTTACTTAATAAAGCAGTACGTATACCTTGCGGTAATCTTGATGTCGCTTTGACCAGTTTGGTCAGTCGGTTGCTCTTTGCCATAATTCCATCTACAGACGTTGAAATATCTTAGTCTTTAAAGTTGTTAAACTGTAAAGGCAGACCGAATTGTTGTTCTTTCAGGAATGCCATCACTTGTTGCAAGGTATCGCGTTTTTTATCAGTCACACGAATCTTGTCACCCTGAATTGAAGATTGCACTTTAATACCACTTTCTTTAATGGCCTTATTAATTTTTTTCGCAGTATCAGAGTCAAGGCCATCTTTAAGCTTGATCACTTGAACTACATTTTTGCCTGAAGCGGTCATTTTTTGTGGATCTAGCGCCTGAATATCCACTTTACGCTTGAAGAAATGGTTTTCCAGCATGGTATACACTTGCTCACATTGGAAATCACTTTCTGTGCTAATTTTGATTTCCTTGTTTTTTTCATTCAGTTCAATAGAAACATCCTGTCCACGGAAATCGAAGCGGGTTGCAATCTCTTTTTGGGTATTTTGAACTGCATGATTTACTTCAAAAATTTCTAATTCAGAAACAATATCGAAAGAAGGCATAGTTTAGACCTTTACAAAGGGAAAGAATATCTGAGATGCTAGGGATGTTTTCTTCATTTGCCAAGTGTTGTTTACATCAAAGGAGTGCGCAATGATCCGTAAACAAGAAATTACAACATTTGAGTTCCCAGAAAATGCTGTAATCTGGGATGTACGAGATGCAAGTGCTTATGCTGAAGCACACGTGAAAGGGGCGGTCAATCAGCCCATTAACGATCTTTCAGCAGATAGCCTGACTCAGGTGTCAGCGGATCAACCGATTTACATTTTATGTGGTGGTGGGAGTAAAGCTCCACGTGCAGCTGAAAAGTTAGAAGGTTTTGACAGCTCACGTGAATATGTCATCCTGATGGGTGGTACTCGTGCTGCTCGTGATGCAGGTATGCCACTGGAACAAGGTGCATAATTGACCTTGTGAAAAAAAGCGCCTAAGGGCGCTTTTTTGTTGTCTGGATTTCTTCAAAGTCCCCCTTCTTTAAAGGAGGATTTAGGGGAATTAAACTCTTTCTAAAACTTCCTCCCTTGCGGAACAGTGTTCCTCACTCTTTATTAAAGGGAGGAGCTCTTTAATTTTGAGGCTTAAAATAAGGCTTCTTGGCTTTTACCTTCTTTTGAAAACGTGTTACGTCGAGTTTTTTTACCAAGTTTGAAGGTGCGGGGCAGGCTTCTCCCAAAATCTGGGCTGCCAGAATTTCACTACACAGTGGTGCAAATAGAAAACCTTTAGAGCCAAGACCCGCAAAACTGTAAACTTCTTGATCTACATTCATCTTACCGAGCAAGGGAAAATAATCCTGACTCTGGGCGCGTACTGCTGCTCGACCTTGCCAGGTTTCGGTAGAGGGTAATAACTGTGCATATTCAGGAAAGACACTGTGGATAAGTTCATAATTATGCACATGATCTTCTACTAAGACTTCTGCATCATCCCGGCCTGGATAGAATGAAGCACCCAAAATCAGTTGTTCTGGATTGAGCTGCATACAGTAACCGCCGTAACTATAGGCTGTATCCTGATTCAATGGCTGATCTTGATTATTGACCCAGCTGACCTGTCCACGAATCGGTTTCAGGACTGGATAATGTTCAAAGAATTGCTGGGTATCACGTGCGGTACATACAATGATGTGATCAAACTTGCCTAAGGATTGCTGCTCTGCAAATAACGCAGGCTGTTCAGCAGCCTCAATATGACTAATTTTGGCTTGTTTATACTGAATAAGAGGATGCTGCAGAATTTCATCACGCAGTTGATGAGGTGAAACTGCACCCGCTGCTAATAGTTTTAAAGCTGGAAATTCAGTTTGAATCTCTTGGTCTGCTGCACTTTGAGCAGCAAGAATTTCTGTGGGATATTCATCTGCCAATCCTAAAAGCTGTTCAGGATTTTTTAAGGCAAGCTGATTGACCTGAATTGAGCGAAAAGCTTTAAATTTCTGATAATGAATTAAGGCATGCTGCCAGGCCACCGTCATCAGATGTTCAGCACTTTGCTCAACTGGACACAGTTTAGGATTGATCAGGGCAAGGGGATTGCCGGAACCGCCTGAAAGCGGTGCTGACTGGTCGTAAATCGTGACTTGATGACCACGCTGAGTGAATGCCCATGCCGTACTTAAACCTGCGATTCCAGCGCCAATCACAGCGATTTGACGAGGTCTGGTAAGACTCTCTAGATCTGGTTCAGTTTTTTTTTGAGTAATTTCCTGTTCTAAAGCCGTTTCACTGTCTTTATTTTCTTCAACAGGATTCCAGATCGCTTTCAGCATTTCACGTTTATGGCCAAATCCACGTGGACGGGAAATAGAGATGCCGTGCTGTTTTAAACCACGTTTTAAGACACCTGCAACGCTAAAAGAAGCAAAAGTCGTCCCAATCTCGGATAAACGCACGATATTATTTAAAACATTTTCTTCCCACATATCCGGATTACATGAAGGTGCGAAGCCATCCAGAAACCAGGCATTAACTGGTGCAGTTTTTTCAATGACAGGAAAGACATCATGTGCATCTCCCAGCCACAGGTCCAGACTGAAACGCTCTTCAGGAAAGCTGAGACGATGACAACCGGCAATCGGCATTGGATATTGGGAGATGAGTTGATCTGCTAGTGGTTTCAATTCTGGCCAGGCATTTAAGGCACGGACTAAATCTGCTTTAGAAAGCGGAAACTTTTCTACTGAAATCGCATGCAGATGACTTTGATTATCCGGACGAACCTGTTGCCAGAGCTGCCATAACGCCAGAATATTTAAACCTGTACCAAAACCCGTTTCACCGACACAGAAATATGCAAAAGGTTTTAAATCGGCCAGGCGGGTACTAAGGTCATTACCATTTAAAAAGACATGCCGGGTTTCCAGCAATCCATTGTCTTTGGAAAAATACACATCACCAAATTGCTTGGACACAGGCACATCAATGCCATCCACCAATTGCCAATCCAGATCGGCAGTTTGAATTGCATGCGACAAAACGGGTACAACCTTAAAGATATTTGGACGGCTTATAGATTACCACTGACGGCGACGTTTGGTATAAACATAGCTCGCGATCAGAAAGCCAAGTAATACACCGACTGCCAAAGTTGCAGCGCCGTAGAGAAACATCTGGGCACTACGTTCACTTTGTAGGACCTGTACCTGAACCCCCAGATTGTCGTTCTTGAGCTGTAATTCCTGATTTTGTGACAGGGCTTCCAGATTGGCTTTTTCCAGTTGCTGTAGACGCGTTGCCTGATCTTTGACTAAAGCTTTGACTTTGGCATCTTGCTGGGCTTTCTGCTTGGCGATTTCTTCTGCAGTGAGCGGCTTTTTCTCAGTCGGCTGAACAGTCTGAGCAGTTGTTGCAACTGCTGGAATAATTCCAGCCTTCTGTGCAGAAGCGCCCTGAACAGGGGCTTGTGTGGTAACAGCTTGGACAGGAGTACCTGCTGGCTGTGTAGCCGGGGCAACTGGAGCAGAAACTTCAACAGCCCAAGCAGAAGGAATCATGAAACAAAAGCCAATGAAACTGGCGGTAACAGCGCGCATGAACCTTATCCTTTAGGAAATGCTTTATTAAATGGTTTCACATCAATATGCGCGTACACGCCTTCTTTCAGGAAGGGCTCATCCTGTAACCATGCATCCAGTGCTTCACGACTGTCAAAATCAACGATGATGGTGCTGCCATAGAAACCGGCTTGGGGATTGGCTGGATCTTTAGGCATGGCACCTGCAACAATCAGACGGCCTTCAGCATCTAACTGTTCCAGACGTGTAAGATGTTGTGGACGAATCGCAAGGCGTTTTTCAACTGTACCTTCCCGGTCGGTACAGCTAACGACGAATAATGGCATGATGACTCTCTATCGTTTGTAGTTGGACTTATTCAGCTGTTCTAAAGTATTTGCGCAATACAATAAACTGAATAATGATAAAGGAAAACATCACAATCATGTCACCGAATGCAGTAAATTCGCCCCAATATTTTCCATCCATCCATAAATAGGCGAAGAAAGTATGCAGAAATGACATAAGGATAAACATACCGACCCAGGCATAGTTCAATTTAAGCCAGCCTTTGGCGCTCAAATTGAATACCGGACCAAACAGGCGCTGGATAAGTGGCTTCTTATCTTTGCTAAACCATGGCGATAACAGGAAGACACCAGCAAAGACCAGATTTAGTAGAACTGCTTTAAGACGGATATAGAAATCGTCGCTGAGCATCAAGGTAATACCACCGAAGATCACCGTCATAAACAGAACGATCCATTGCTGTTTGTCTAGGCGGAATTTTTGCATGACAAATAACGCACCATAGACCACCAGCATGGAAATGATCAGACCCGTAGTTGCAACGAGAATATTGTTATTGTCGACACCCCCCGCAGAACCGATCAATTGTAAAAGTTGATGGTCAGTGTCTTTCGGATCTACAGTTTTATATAAATAAAAGAAAATAATGAGTGGCACAAAGTCTAAAAGTGCTTTCATGTTAGAGTATCTAAATCTGATCAAATAAATGTCATAGTATAGAGATGCACGGCGTAGATTTACATACACATAGTAATATTTCTGATGGAACTTTGAGTCCTCAGCAATTGGTCGAAGCGGCTGCGGACAAACTTATCCATACTTTGGCCCTGACTGATCATGACACGATGGACGGTTTAGTGCTGGCTGAAGAAGCTGCCAAAAATCATGAGATTAAGATAATTTCTGGAGTCGAGATTTCCAGCCAGTGGTCACGTCCTGCGACCAAGAAAAATTATGGCGTGCATATTGTGGCACTCAATGTTCAGAATCCTGAGCCGTTACAAAAAGCCCTCAATCAGCAGAAGATCATTCGTGCCGAACGCTCTAAACAGATCTGTGATCTTCTGGTTCCTTTAATAGACCAGGATATTTATGCTGACGTGATTGCCAAAGTCGACAATATTCCTGATCGGGTCACCCGAACCCATATTGCCAAAACGCTGGTAGAAAAAGGCATTGTGACCCGTCCACAACAGGCTTTTGATAAATACATCAAGGAAGGTAAAAAGGCCTATGTCAAATTTGATGGTCTGGGCTTGGAAGATACTATTCAGGTCATACATGACAGCGGTGGCTTTGCCGTGCTGGCGCATCCAACCCGTTATGATTTATCCGCGACTAATATTCGTTATCTGATCGAGATCTTCGCCAAGTTTGGTGGAGATGCGGTGGAGTTGCCGCCCGCTATTGATCCAAGTTCAACCCGTCAGATGGTCGACCGGATGATTGCAGAGCAAGGCCTTAAAGTATCAATAGGAAGTGATTTTCATGGCGATAATATGCCTTGGATTAAACTGGGCCAAGTCCCAAGCCTAAAACCAGGGCAGATCGGGATCTGGGAGAGTTTTATTTAATGAGTTAAGCAGTAGTCGCAACACTGCTACCCATCCCAACGTGAAGGAATTCTCTCTTTGGATAAGAGAGGTAACCTATTAAAGCAAATTATTATCTTGAGCCTGAATTGGTGGTGGCGTTGGTTTACCCAACGTTCCTAACAGCTCAATTTCAATAGTACGAACCATAGAATCAAGTGGTAAGTCATTGCTTTGGGTGCCAAAAGGCTCTTCAATTTCTGAACTTAAAGCATCCAGTCCTAGGAAGGTATAAGCGAGAATGCCGACCAGAAAAGGGGTGAATAAACCTAAGGTTGCACCAAGGCTAAATGGCAGAATAAAACAGAAGAAATAAACAGTACGATTCAGCAGAACCGAATAAGCAAAAGGTAAAGGAGTCGTCGCAATCCGGTCACAACCTGTCTGCACAATACTCAGTTCAGCGACATGATTATTCATCTGCATATAAATGATGTCAGAGATTTCACCTTCTTTGAGAGCCTGCATCAGCTCCCATTGAATCAGACTTAAAGTATATTGCGGGGCATTGGCCTGTTGATAAAGCTGAGTAATTGCTTGCTGGCTCATTCCACTGGTTTCCACTAGCTCAGTCGGATTAGCTGTCTGATGGCGCAGACGGTCCCGCAGGACATTTGCGAAAACGATGACGTGCTGAATCACACGTTCACGACGGCCTTGAGACAACATCCGGCAGTCACGGTCAAAATGACGTGCATTGGCAATCAGAATACCCCAGAGTTTACGTGCTTCCCACCAGCGGTCATAACAAGCAGTATTTTTAAATCCGAGAAAGATAGACAGCACTACGCCGATGAGGGTAAAGCCGACGAGAGGGAGTTCTGGAAAATGAAAATAACCTACACGTGAAAAACCACCAATAATGGCTGAAATCAGCATGACCACGCCTAAAGGAGGTAAAACCTTAGGTAAAATCGTTCCTCGCCAGGAAAATAATAATTTAAAAACGTTCTGCTGGTCACGTACGATCATTTATTGGAATCATCACAATTTTTTTTCATGATCTTCTTGAGTTGTAGCTGCTTTGTCAAGTGCTATTCCCCCTTAGACTTCAGGTTTGATGAGTTGCTGCTCAGCAAAGGAAAAACTGCCCTCCAGAGCAATGATGCAATGGTCAATTAAACGGATATCGACCAGTCGACATGCCTGTTGAATCTGGCGGGTCAGATACAGGTCAGCCTTAGAAGGAGTGGCTTGGCCCAAGGGATGATTATGCGCAATCACAATTGAAGTTGCCTGTTGGGTAATGGCATATCTGAGCAACTGATTAATCGAAATATCACATGCATTCACAGAACCATAAAACAGCTTTTTAAATGCAATTTTCCTTAAACTGGCGTCCAGACACAGGACCGCGAACACTTCCTGATTTTCCCCCAGTAATTCGAAACGTAAATAATCCCGCAGTCTTTTTGAATTACTCAGTTCAAAGGCATCCTGTTTAAGATGCTCGGCAATATAACGCCGTCCTAATTCTTTAACAGCCATTAGCTGAGTGTATTTGCTAATGCCCATGCCATGAAACTGGCTGACTTCCTCTAAGGGTGCATCGAGTAAAGCAGTTAGATGACCAAAATGTTGAATCAGTAGCCGTGCTAATTCTACGGCTGAATGCTGTTGTGAACCTGATCGGAGAAAAATGGCCAGCAGTTCCGCATCAGATAAACTTTCTGCCCCATATTGAATTAAACGTTCCCGCGGCCGTTCCAGTTCAGGCCAGTTTTTGATTGAAAATTGCATAGTTATTAGACTTATTTATTATGAATTATGAGTTTTCCCTGAAGCTGATCTCTTGGGAATGCAATTATTTAATGCTATTGTGAGCCCCACTGCAACAGAAAGGTAAGCTGTTCGTGAGCTTTGATCTAAATGTAATTCCTCATAAAAATATCATTTTAGCAGTCACTGGCGGTATTGCTGCCTATAAAAGTGCCATTCTGGTTCGCCGTCTGAAAGATGCCGGGTTTAATGTGCGGGTTGTCATGACTCAAGGCGCACAGGCTTTCATTACCCCTTTGACCTTTCAAGCCTTGTCAGGCAATCCGGTACATACCGAGTTGCTGGATCCTGAAGCTGAAGCAGGCATGGGGCATATTGAGCTGGCACGTTGGGCTGATCTGTTATTGGTTGCGCCAGCCAGCTGCGACACGCTGGCAAAATTTGCAGCAGGCCTTGCAGATGATTTACTGAGCACTTTGTATCTGGCAACCAATGCACCGGTCTGGGTCGCACCAGCCATGAACCAGCAGATGTGGGCTGCCAAAGCAACCCAGCGTAATCTTGCGACTTTGATTGAAGATGGCGTACATGTGATTATGCCGGATGCCGGTTCACAAGCTTGTGGTGATGTAGGCTTGGGCCGTATGCCGGAGCCGGAAGAGCTGGCACGTCAGGTCACAGAATATTTCCATAAAGCTCAGCGCGCGATTGCAGAAAAATTTGGCATGCTGGCGGGCAAGCAAGTCACGATTACAGCTGGTCCGACCCGTGAAGCGATTGACCCGGTACGTTATATTTCCAACCATAGTACCGGGAAAATGGGTTTTGCATTGGCAGCAGCCTGTTATGCAGCTGGAGCGAATGTCACCCTGATTGCTGGTCCGGTGAGCCTAGATACCCCAAATGGCGTCAAACGTAAAAATGTTTCTTCGGCAGTGCAAATGCTGAATGAAAGCATGCAAATGCTGGAGCAGGGTTGTGACATCTTCATTGCGACCGCTGCAGTAGCTGATTATCGTGTCGCACAGGTAGCCGAGCATAAAATCAAGAAAGCAGGCGATGAGCTGAATGTCGCTTTAATAAAGAATCCGGATATTGTGGCGACCATCGCACAGCAGGAAAAACGTCCATTTATGGTAGGTTTTGCTGCAGAAACCCGAAATATTGAAGAATATGCAGCGGGCAAACTGGTGGCTAAAAAACTGGATATGATTGCCTGCAATGACGTTTCGCGTGCGGATATTGGCTTTGCATCCGATGAAAATGCCATGACGGTATTCTTTGCCGAACACTATCATCTGGACAAGCGTGATCTGGACAAAGCCTCTAAACAGGAAATTGCTCAGCAGTTAGTTGAAGCGATCCATGATGCCTTGCACCATGATCCTGCTGCAGAAGATGATTTTTAAGTTTTAAATGACAGTTAAAGTCCTGACTGGTTCAGGGCTTTTTTATAGGGTTTTTACCATAAAGTTAAAAAGTCAGAACGATATAAAAATAAAAACGACTTTATAGACTAAGGATTTATTTATTTATTCATTTATTTAAAAAAAGTATAAAATGGATCACAGAATAATCCAAAGATGAAAAGTTTTACACATCTGTAAAGCAGTGAGAGAACACAAGGGGGCGGGATGAAAAAAATCATAATGATATTGATGATCGCCTGTCTGGCTGGATGCAGCTATTTTGTATCGATTGATGAACTGGCCAGAAATATTCAAGGACAAATGCAGCAAGAATTTAATGCCAATCCGAATTATCAGCATTATCGTCTGACTGTGGTAAATGTAAAAATCCGCCATCGCAAAGGCAATGAGTTTGATGCAGTTTCACATCTGAATTATCAGGGCAATGAATATCCCATTAATGTCAAAATTTCAAAGGTGAATGGTGGTTATAGCTGGGCCATTGAAGACGATGCTTTTGCCTTTATCGATGAAATCGAGATTGAAAAATATCGTCAGCAACTGGATCGTGAACTGGAACAGTTGGCCTCATCACTTGATGATCTGGAACCTGTGCATGAACCTACCAATATTGAGTTAGGGCCAGATGTCCGTCCAGTTACAGAACCTGTCCTGCAAGCGGCTTCCTATGATGAAGAACCGATTCCGGTCGGAAATATTACGGCCTATACCCACTAATTTTTATTTTAGGTCATAAAAAAGCACCGGGTCTCGGTGCTTTTTGATTTTAAGGCTGAACTTGATGTTCACGCAGATAATCTTCAGTGCGCTGCATGGCTTCCTGAATATTTAATAATGCTGTTTCTACATCTTTTAGCGTTTTGGCATTGCCACCACTTAAAGCCTGACGCCATTTACGTGCACCTGGTAAGTTCTGAAATAAACCTAAAATATGACGGGTAATAATTGACAATGGTGCACCTTCAGCCATACGTTGGGCAATATAAGGCAGCATTTGTTGCATGATCTCAAAACGGTCCGGTGCTTCGAGATTCCATAGTTGACCCAGCTCAGCTAACAGGTACGGGTTGTGATAGGCTTCGCGGCCAATCATCACGCCATCGACATGCTTGAGATGTTCAAGCGTTTCTGCATAAGTTTTAATTCCGCCATTAATTTCAATGGTCAGTTTCGGACGGTCCTGCTTCAGACGGTAAACATCTTCATAGCGTAGTGGCGGGATTTCACGGTTTTCTTTAGGTGAAAGACCTTGGAGTAAAGCAATTCGGGCATGCACAATAAAGTTATCGCAACCGGTTTTGGCGACCGTATCCACAAAATGCAGCATTTCTTCATAAGAATGCATGTCATCAATACCAATGCGGTGTTTCACACTGACCGGAATATCCACGGCATTACGCATTGCATCAATACATTCTGCGACCAGATCAGGTTCAGCCATCAGGCAGGCACCAATTTTATTATTCTGTACCCGATCACTCGGACAGCCGACATTCAGGTTAACTTCATTGTAACCCCAGTCCTGAGCCATTTTAGTACAAGTTGCCAGATCTTGAGGGTTGGAACCGCCGAGCTGTAACACAATCGGATGTTCTTCTTGATTGAAGTCCAGATGGCGTTTGGCATCGCCATGAATGATGGCGCCCGTAGTCACCATCTCGGTATATAAAATGACATTTGGATTAAACAGGCGCGCAAAGAAACGATAATCTTTGGTGGTCCAGTCCATCATCGGCGCAACACTGATGCGAGGTTGAAGTTTGTTTTCAATGGTGCTGAGATCAGTCATTCAAAATCACGCCTTAAATGAAATGGAAGAGTAATAGCAGTACAAGAATGAGCAGGAATTGCTGGAAATCTGCTCAAAAAAGCAGTACTGCAAAAAGAGGGCGTAATACTAGCATAAAATTTGCATGACCAAAGGCTGAACTGCATGAGGAACGATAACTGTCATTCCAATAAAAATATTTAACAAGAGAAACTGTGGGAATTGAAAAAATAAACTCCCAGTCATTCTGCAATGCTATATTTTGAGATATTTAAGATTAAGATAAAGAAAACGAGATAAATAAGGAGAATAACGATGCTCATGTTGGAGGAGATTTATAAAAGCAAAAAACCTCAGCATTCAGACTATTTTAATTTACGGATTCAACGGGGACTTAGCTGGTTTAAAAAAGCATTAGAGTTGGATCAGGAATTAGAGTTTAAGTTTATTAGCCTGTGGATCAGTTTTAATTCGATTTATGCACAAGAAACAGAGGTTCGTCAGGATCAACAAAGCCTGCATCAATTTCTGGAAACCCTCTGTCAAAAAGATGTGGAACAAAAACTTCAGCATATTGTCTGGGAAAAATACAGCCAGCCAATTTCTGCGCTACTGGATAGCCCTTATACCGATCAAGGTTTCTGGGATTATCGCCATCATAAAGTCAGTCTGGAAAGCTGTCGTGAAGCATTAGACCAGCAAAAGCAGAAAATACAAAAGGCTGTACAGGAACGGAATTTAAGTGAAATCTTATTGGTGATTTTTAACCGTCTTTCCACCTTGCATTATCAGCTTATGCAGGGCGGTGCGACTTATCAGAGCTCATTTAACGTCAAACAGCTCCAAGACAGTTGCCGGGTTCTGGCCGGGTTGCTGCCCACTTTTATCTGCATTCTTTTGGAAAATGCAGCGACTTGGGATTCGGGTAAACCTTATTACCCAGTGGTACAAGTCAGCTAAATCGGTTTAAGCTTTTGCTCGATGTTGTTGCCATTGATCAATCAACGCAAACAGGGCGGCGCATAGTGCCAAGCCAAGTCCAAACAGACAGGTCATGCTCCAGCCACCATGATGCCAGGCATATACCCCCAGAGCTGAACCACAGGCACCACCAATAAAATACAGCGTCATGTAAATAGAGTTCAGTCGTGATTTGGCATCTGGGCGCAAGCGGAAAATCACGTTCTGATTACAGCTATGAGTAATCGCCAGACCTAAGTTAATCAGGGCATAACCCAGAATATAACTGAGCAGGGACACGCCACCAAAATATAAGAATAGCCAGCTTCCTGCCAGAATTGAACAGCCAATCCAGGTCAGGATCTTGATATAACCACGATCTGCCCATTTACCTATAACTTGAGTCGATAGCGCACCGAAAACACCAACTAGGGTTACTAGGCCCACCATCACATCAGAAAGATGAAAAGGTTTCTGGGTCAGCAGCAGGGCAATGGTTGAAAACAGCATGCTCATGGCTGCAAAGGCACATGTACCAATCAGGGAGCGTAAGCCCAGTCGCGGTTCCTCACGCAGTAGCATACCCATGGATTTAAAAATTGCTGCATAGCTGATACGCATACGCGGCATGCTGGGCAATTGTCCTTTTAAATAAAAGCCCAAAACCAGCAGTGCCATACTGCTGAGCGCATAAATGGTTTTCCAGTGAAACAGGTCAGAAAGCAATCCGGCAATACTGGTCGACAATAAGATACCGACTAATAAGCCACTCATGAGAAAACCGACCACTTCTCCGGTTTTTTCAGGTCGGACAGCCATCGTAGCTAAAGGAATCAGAATCTGGGCAGCAACAGAAAATAGCCCGGCAATAATAGTCCCCACCCAGAGCATCGGCAGGTTGACTGCTGTGGCACAGATCAGCAAACCTAAGGCGGCACCAAACATCAAAAAGGGAATGAGTCTGGACTTATTCAGCATGTCTCCCAAAGGCACAATAAACAGCAGACCCAAGGCATAAGACACCTGCGCAAAGGTCACGGTCAGCGCCACTTGGGATTCTGGTACCTGATAATATTGCTGAATCGAGGAGATGAGCGGTTGGCAATAATAGTTTGCACCTGCACATAAACCACATGCGATCGCCATCAGCCATAACAGAGATTTATTTTGACTGATATCGAGAGGAGGAGACATGGCAAGTACCTTAAGCTCAGGGAGAATTTTTATAAAGAACATCAAAGATGATGCAGAAGTTGCAGGCACTATAGGCGAAAACCCGTCAGGATAAAAGTAGAAAAATAGTGCAAAGTACTCAAACTCATACAAGAGAAATGCCACAAAAAAGTACTTTTCTGGATTGATAAGAGATGAAAATTCGCTAGAAATTTAACTTTTTCACTTAAGAAAATGTACGTGGAAGCGCTTTGTATTAAGTCATCTCATTTAAGACCAAGTGACAGAGATCAATCTGAATCAGTGATTGCCCAAAATTGGTGCAAAATGAAGAGTTCGTAAATCTAACAGTGGACTGAGTATTAATATAATAAATGTTGCAGAATATTTTTTTCACCTATTTCAGGTGGGTCTTAAGACTTGAGCTGAATAAGTCAAATAAGTGAATCCCCAATCAATTTTTTCATCATCAATTCATATTTTTTATGAGTAAAAAATGAAAAAGTTATAGGAAAACAGTATTTTTAGATATTAAAAATGAATAGTTCAAAGTAGATTAAATTTGTCAAAAAAGTCAAAAACAGAAAACTGCCCTAGAAAAGTGCCTTAATTTAGGCTTTATCAGTTCATTTGAAATAAAGATTTGCTGAGCAGGAAAAATGAAATATCTGTCAGAATGATCAATGTAACAAAATAAAACAAAAAGTAATCTAATAAAAAATAACCAGGAAAACAGTCATCGTTCAAGAGAATGAATATCGTTTATAAATTCAGCAAATCAAAATAATCAGGCTGATCTAATAAATGCTATATGACAGCATCATTTTTATGAATCGTCAGTTCAAAATATGGGTATTTATTAAATAAATAATAGGTAGTAATTTCTAGAAGTTTAATTAGAATCCAAAAATTCAACAAAAACTCATCCTGAGGGGAAGCACCGTAAATCACGGTGTTTACTTAAGAAAAAATTAGCTTGAGGGACGCTCATGCAGATTGGAATTCCAGCCGAAACTGTCGTCGGTGAAAATCGCGTCGCTGCGACGCCTGAGACAGTAAAGAAATTGATCAGCGCTGGTCATAGTGTGGTGATCGAACGTGGAGCAGGTGTTAAAGCTGCTTACATCGACAGTGCCTATGAGCAAGTTGGTGCCAAAATTACGGATGATGCCTACACCGGTAGCCAGATAGTTTTGAAAGTTCGTGCACCGAAGGGTGAGGAAATTCAAAAGCTGTCAGCCAACACCACGGTTGTAGCGATGTTTGACCCATACCGCAATACCGAGCTTGACCAGTTCGCGGCACAGAATGTGTCTGCATTTGCTCTTGAGCTTTTGCCACGTACTCTATCACGTGCGCAAAACATGGACGTATTGTCTTCGCAAGCGAACCTTGCAGGTTATAAATCAGTGCTTTTAGCTGCTGCTGAATATCAGCGCATGTTCCCTATGCTGATGACAGCGGCAGGTACGGTAAAACCGGCTCGTGTCGTGATCATGGGTGTCGGGGTAGCAGGCCTTCAAGCAATTGCAACAGCGAAACGCCTGGGTGCAGTCGTAGAAGCAACTGACCTTCGTCCGACTGCCAAAGATCAGGTTGAGTCTTTGGGTGGTAAATGGCTAGACGTGCCAATGTCTCCTGAAGAGCAGGCACGTGCTGATGAAGCAGCTAAAAACGGTTATGGCTGGATGCCAGGTGAACAGTACATCAAGGATCAGGCAGCGATTGTCGATAAAGCGGTATCGAATGCCGATATCGTGATTACCACTGCATTGTTACCAGGTCGTGATGCACCACGCTTAATCCGTGCTGAAACTGTAGCCAAGATGAAACCAGGCTCAGTGATTCTGGATATGGCAGTGGAATCAGGCGGTAACGTGGAAGGTTCTAAGTGCGGTGAAACTGTTGTGACTGAAAATGGTGTGAAGATTCTGGGTGTTCCAAATATTCCATCAACGGTGTCGACTGAAGCGTCAGCGCTATATGCACGTAACGTGTATAACTTTGTTGAAACACTTTTTGATGCAGATAAGAACTTTGTCCTGAATCAGGAAGATGAAATTCAAAAAGCCCTACTTGTCACTCACGGCGGCCAAGTGCTGTTAAAACGTGGTTAAGGAGCAGACTCATGGTTGAAACAATTACGATTTTCGTCCTGGCCATCTTCGTGGGTTACTACGTGGTTTGGGGGGTAACACCAGCACTACATACGCCATTGATGGCGGTGACCAATGCCTTGTCTTCGATCATTATCGTGGGCGCAATGATTCAAACCGTTGGCCTGCCAATGGTGGGCGTTGAAGGCAGTGTGGATTTCCAGACCATTAACGTGGTGAGTGTACTGGGGGCAATCGCAGTATTTCTGGCGAGCATTAATATTTTCGGTGGCTTTGCCGTGACTGCACGTATGCTGGAAATGTTCAAACCTAAGCAAAAGAAAAAAGAGGGTTAAACCATGGAATTTATTCGAGAGTATGCGGATTGGTTCTACCTGATTGGCGCCGTTCTTTTTATCTTAACGCTACGTGGTTTGTCTGGTCCTAAAACTGCAATTGCAGGTAACCGCTACGGTATGATTGCCATGGCGATTGCTGTAGTCACCACATTCTTTGTCGCTGAAAATCCAGTAGTCTGGATGATTCTTGCAGCAATGGCGGCGGGTGCAGTAGTGGGTATTGCGCGTGCACGTACTGTACCAATGACCCAGATGCCAGAAACAGTAGCACTCATGCACTCACTGGTGGGTCTGGCTGCGGTACTGATTGCAGTTGCGGCAATTATCCATAACAACAAGCTGGTTGAATTGGGCCCGGACCTGTTAGCTGCAAATGGTGTGACTTTCCATGAAATGAGCAAGGTTCACCTGTTTGAACTGTTTGTGGGCTGTTTTGTTGGTGCGATTACCTTTACTGCTTCTGTATTTGCATACGGTAAGCTGGCTGCAAAGAAATGGGCAAAAACCATTTCAGGTGGCTGGGTAAAACCGGTTCAGGCTCTGATCTTTATTGCAATGCTGGCAGCAGGGATTCACTTCTTCCTGACAGGTAGCATGACATCTTTCTGGGCAATGACTGGTCTTGCGCTGGCATTTGGCTGGGTATGGATTGCGCCAGTTGGCGGCGGTGATATGCCGGTTGTGGTTTCGCTGTTGAACTCATTCTCAGGCTGGGCAGCAGCAGGGATTGGTTTCACACTCGAAAACAACATGCTGATCGTTGCGGGTTCGCTGGTTGGTTCTTCAGGTGCGATTCTGTCTTACATCATGTGTAAAGCGATGAACCGTTCAATCATCAACGTATTGTTTGGTGGTGCAATGGGTGGTGCAGCTGCGCCGACAGTAGCTGCGGGTGCACAAGTGCAACGTAATTACCGTTCAGGTTCTGCAGATGATGCTGGCTTCTTAATGTCAAATGCAGACAGCGTTGTCATTGTACCGGGTTATGGTATGGCACAAGGCCGTGCACAAAACGCAGTAAAAGAGCTGGCAAATTTGCTGAAAGAGCAGGGCGTGACTGTACGTTTTGCGATTCACCCGGTTGCTGGTCGTATGCCAGGTCATATGAACGTATTGCTTGCAGAAGCTGATGTTCCTTATGAAGACATTCTGGAAATGGACGAGATCAACTCGGACTTCCCGGCAACTGACGTAGTACTGGTTATTGGTGCAAACGACGTTGTAAACCCGGCTGCAAAAGACGATCCGAACTCACCAATCTATGGCATGCCAATTCTGGAAGCTCATAAGGCACGTACCATCATGGTCATCAAGCGTTCTATGGCGACCGGTTATGCAGGTCTGGACAATGACTTGTTCTATAACGACAAGACCATGATGATTTTCGGTGATGCGAAGAAAGTTGTGGAAGATATGACTAAAGCGATTAATGGTACAGGTCACTAAGACTTTCCATTCGCTGGATCATCTTAAATCCTCCTTTTAAAAGGAGGATTTTTCTATTTAAATAAGAGAGAAATTTTCCCTCCTATATAAAAGATTAAAAGATGAATCGGGAAGAATTACAAAATAAAATTAGCTACGGTGTTTTATTTTTAGAAAATTGGTCTGGATAAAATTGCAACAAAACGTTTAAAAAATAGGCTGACTGATTAAATCTAATCGAAAAGCGAATTTATTAAAGTTGCTGATCCATGAATTTCCTTTTTGATTTAAATCAAAGGATATAAAAAAAAGCGACCTACATAGGTCGCTTTTTTTGAATATTCGATATTTATGCTACAGAATCTGCAGGATTGCGCCATAGGCTTTCTAGGTCATAGAATTTACGCGCTGTAGGCAGCATGCAGTGCACTACAACAAAACCTAGATCAATCAGGATCCATTCTGCATCACGTTCGCCTTCGATACCAAGCGGACGGAAACCTGCTTTACGTGCTTCTTCAGCAACATTATCTGCAAGTGATTTGATATGACGGGTTGATGTACCGCTTGCAATCACCATGGCATCTGCCACGTTACTGATGCTAGCAACATCAAGCTGAACAACTTCTTTAGCCTTTACATCTTCGAGGGCTGCATGTACAACTTTCAAGCATGCGTTTACTGCTTGTGCATGAGAATTCATAGTGTGATCGTGAGAATTAGAAGCGCTGGGCGATGGTTCTAAATTCATAGGGAGTATAATTTCCTAACAATTATGCATGATCTAATATAGCGGTTTTAGCCCAAAATTTCAAATGCACCTTCCGCCGCTTTAGTCATACTCCGGGAAGAACTGTTCTTTCCAGCCAAAGGATTCTTCCGAAGTCCCCAGAGGTTTATATTCGGCTGCGACATAACCATTGTATTGGCTATTCTCTAACCATTGAAAAATCTCATAATATGGAATGGAAGCGGTATTGGGTTGATGACGCCCCGGGCAGTCTGCAAACTGGATATGACCAATCTCTGCAATATTTTCTTTTAAGGCTTCAAGTACATCTTCACCCATCATGGCCATATGATAACAGTCATATTGCATTTTCAAGGCAGGATGATTGACAGCTTCCAGCATCTCCTGAGCTTGGGCCACATTCTGAATCAGGAAACGTGGCATGTCCTGACCGTTGATCATTTCAAAGGCCGGCTGAATCTGATAATCAGAGAGCATGGAGCAGGCAATTTTCAGATTACTCGCCAAGGTGTTCAGGCAAGGAAGCAGGTCACAATCCAGTGGCTGTTTGCCGGCCAGAATATTGACACTTGGCACATTCAGAGCAGTCGCATATTGAATGGCCTGCTCTACAGCATGACGAAACTCGATTTCCTGTCCAGGAATACCGGCCAGACCGTGTCCACCTTGCATCAGATCACCAGCAGGCACATTAATCAGGCAGATGTCCAGATCATGCAACTGAAGCTGCTGCTGAATCTGCTCAATGCTCAGTTCATAGGGAAACTGGATTTCCACATGTTTAAAACCGTGCGCATGAGCCAAGGCAAAACGTTCTAACAAAGGTACTTCCGTAAAAATCATGGAGAGGTTAACGGCGAGTTTGGTCATGGACTTTTCCTTGCTCAAGGCAGAATATTGAAATGAAATATTTAATGGTCTACGTGCTTGATTACAGTAGCCAGATCGGCCTCAGCAAATCCGTCTTGCTGATGGGCTTTGAGCTGAGACAGGGCCTGGCTTGCCACAGGGATATCCAAAGATAAAGTAGCAGCCAGTTGCACCGCATTGTTCAGGTCTTTTGACAGTGTCTGCACTTTCCATTGCACGGGTTCAAATGTCTGGCTGGCCATACGTGGGGCCAGAATCTGAAAAGGCTTGGAGTCAGCAAAACCACCGGCTAATGCTGGTGCAAGCAGGGCAGTATCTACACCGGCACGATCAGCCAAAGCTACTGCTTCAGCAATCAAGGTGCTATTCGCTGCCACAATCAGCTGATTACAGATTTTAGTCGCCTGACCGGTTCCCGTATCCCCCATACGAGTAACACGTTGTGAAAGCACCTTATAGATTGGATCAAGTGCGGTAATAGTTTCTGTATCACCACCAGCGAAGATGACTAGCGTGCCTTGTTCTGCACCGACTGTACCGCCAGACACAGGAGAGTCAATCCAGATCGCTTGTTTAGCTCGGGCCTGTTCAGCTAGAGTTTTGGTTTGATGTACGGAAAGACTGGAAAAATCGACAATAACCTGTCCAGCCACCAGATAGGGCTGAATCTGCTCAAAGACCGATTGCACTGCGGCATCATCTGCCAGACAAGTCAGAATAACCGGATAATTTGCAATTTGATCTAGAGATAGCGGAGTGGCTCCAAGAGCAAACAAAGGATCGCAGGCACTGGCCGTACGGTTCCAGACTGCAACTTGAAAACCTGCTTTTAGCAAGCGGGTTGCCATACGACTGCCCATGAGTCCCATACCTAAAAAGGCAATTTTGCTATCATGATCGAATTGCATTTTATCTCTCATCTTTTGATTTTGCTTCAGCCATAATTATCGATATTGACGTGGCACAAACTGCACGTCCGGATTTTTATCCTTCTTGCGTGCCAGTTGACTGTTTTTACCGAGTAACAGTTTAAGCTGCCAGATTTTTTCCATACGCAATGACTTGTTGGGTTTGTGCTCCATCGCATCCAGCACAAATTTAGAGGCCATCAAGGCATCTGGAGAGCGTTGTAACATTTCTTCAGCCAAAGCTTGTGCTTTTGCTAATGGCTGTTCATCAACATGGGTGATCAGGCCAATTTCTTTGGCATAGGCACCTTCAAAAATACGTGCGGTTAAGGTCAGCTCTTTGGCCAGATCAATCCCGATCAGACCTTTGAGTGAACGCGTTAATCCCATGTCTGGTACTAGGCCCCAACGAGTTTCCATAATTGACATTTTGGTCGCAGGGTGAGCGATCCGGATATCCGCAGCCAGCGCAAGTTGCATACCTGCACCAAAGCAGAAACCTTCAATGGCTGCAATGACGGGGACAGGCAGTTCCTGCCAGACCAGAAAAGCTTTCTGGAATAAGCTCTGTCCAGGACGGATCAGTTCCCAAGCCGCATAGGCCCGATTTTTAGGATTATTTAAATCGGCCAAGTCAATGCCGGCACTAAAGACCTGCGCTTCACCGGTTAAAATGACACAACGCACTGACTTGTCTTTTTTAATCCGGTTCGCAATCTGCACCAGTTCACGCAGCAGGGCAAAGCTCATAGCATTACGTTTGTCTGGACGGCTGAGAGTAACCGTGGCAATTCCATTATTTTTTTCAAAGCGCACAAGTGACATGGTATTCATCCTTAATTTTTCTGTAAGCGAGCATAGCATGAGCAATCTGTGCTTGCATGACAGCGCAGTCATACAGATATGAGTGATTAAAACAACAATGATTTAACCACTATGCTTGTTTAAGATTTGCTGGGCTGCCTGTTCTACCTGCTCAATTACGGCTTTCAGTTCATCCAGATATTTCAATACTTCCTGAACAAAACTGTGATCGGCCTTACGGCGTTCCTTACGCAAGGTCGAGACAAACTGCTCAAAACTTCCGGTAACTTTTTGCAGAGTCGGTGTGCCGACATAACGAGTAGCCCCATAGAGACGGTGCAAAACATGTTCCAGCTGCGGAAAATCTTCCAGCTCAATTAATTGCTCAATTTCATCCAGCTCTTTTTCAAAACTGTCGACCAGCATGCTGAGCAGATCGACGGCCAGATCTTCTTTATTGGCCGCCAGTTGCAGGCTTTGCTGCCAGTCCAGAATATTCGGATCTAGCGCATCAATGACATTGGCACGTTCCAGCACCGGAATCTTTTTAAAACTCTCAGTCGTCCAATGCGTCAGGATCTGCACGATCTGATCAATCTGAATAGGCTTAGTGACATAATCATCCATACCATTTTGTAGCAGTTTCTGTTTCTCATCGGAAAGGGCATGTGCCGTCAGAGCAATAATCGGCAGACGCTGATGATTTTCAAAAGTTGATTCCAGTGAACGGATTGCACGCGTGGTATCGATACCGGACATCACTGGCATCTGGATATCCATAAACACCAGATCAAAAGATGGCAGGCCCTGTTCATAACGACTCTGAATGATATCAATCGCTTCCTGTCCGCTAATGGCTTTGGTTGTGGTGACATTCAGTTCGGCCAGTAAGGCTTCTAGAACAATCAGGTTCGGCAGATGGTCATCAACGGCCAGAATATGCAGTCCCTGACCATTAAAGTCTTCATGCTGTTCCTGATCGAAGACGGGTTGATTGCCGAGTAGCTGAATCAGGGCACTACGACTCAGGGGCTGATGCAGGGCACGGGCACGATGGTCATTCAGCATGTTCGGATCCAGCTGCATCTGATAACCATACACAGCCAGATGTCCCTGATAGCGAGAGCGAATCTCTGTCAGTAGAGCCTGGCTATCGCCACTATGGTCAACAATTAGCCAGGTATTCTCAATATTCTGTAAATGGTTCAGACGACTGAACAGATCCAGAATGGAAGTCGATTCAATATGTTTAACGCGATAATTTTCCAGATAATGTCTTAAGACATTCGCCGTTGCCGGATGGGCAAGATAAGACACAACGGTCAGATCACTGAAATCCGGGTGCTCATGGATAATATCTTCATCCACCGGGAATTGGGCGGTAAACCAGAAGGTTGAGCCTTTTTCTGTTGGAGCGCGTTCCTGATTGTCTTCAAAGCCGATCTGACCATGCATCAGGTGAACCAGCTGTTTAGAAATGGCAAGTCCTAGACCTGTACCACCGAATTGGCGGGTGACCGAGGTATCGCCTTGCGAGAACGATTCAAACAGTTTCTTGCGGTCAGTTCCGCTCAGGCCAATGCCGCTGTCCTGAACACTAAAATGCAGCAGACATTGTCCGATATCATCATGCTCCATGCGTGCCCGAACAATGATTTCGCCATCTGGAGTAAACTTGATCGCATTGGAAATCAGGTTGGTCAGAATCTGCTTGAAGCGTAGTACATCACCAATCACATGTTTTGGCACATTGTCTGCAAAGTAGAACGCCATATCGATATGCTTCTGTGCAGCCAGTGGTGAGAGCATGTCCATCACATCGAAAATGGCTTCTTCCAGATCAAAAGGTGCGGTTTCCAGTTCCAGTTTGCCGGCATCGATCTTGGAGAAATCCAGTACATCATTGATTAGGGCCAGCAGATGCGCAGAAGATTTGCGGATGGTCTGTAAATACAGGCTTTGCTCATTGCTAAGATTGCCTTGACGCAGCAGCAGGTGAATAAAACCATCAATACTATTTAAGGGTGTGCGTAATTCATGGGAAATATTGGCCAGAAACACCGACTTGGCCTGGTTGGCCGAAATCGCCTGATCACGTGCCTGACGATAAGTAATATTTTGAACTTCTAAAGTATCTAGAGTACGGCGCAAATCATCTTCAGTCTGTTCGGTATGCTCGCGCAATTCCAGAAAACTGAAATGCAGACGTTTCACCACATTGGCAATATCACGCTGCAAAAGACGCAGTTCACCGGTACTGTTAATCACCATATGCTGATCTAGGGTGTCGGCATTCAGGCGTTGTAGCTGCATGCGAATCTCATACATCGGTGCAATCCAGCGACGAGAATAGAAATTCAGACATAACAACAAGAGCAATAAGGTCAATAAGCCGGTCGCAATCAAAACGATCAGGACCCGGTAGCGGGCAATTTCTAAGGGCTGATTGTCCAGTTCGATCGCCAGCCAGCCTGCATTCATGCCATTTTCATTTACTTTGACTGCATAAATATGATTGTTTTTATCTAAGATCGGGCCAACAAAATTGCCGTCTTTTTTAAAGTCCGGCCAAGGCGCCTGTTCCTGAAACCCAATACCGAGTTTACTTTTACCATTTTCATCCAGAATAGCCGCACGAACCAGATGCTTTTCATTCAGCATATTTTGCATGGCGTCATGAGCTTGTTCATATTGCCATGGATAAAGGCTCAAAATGTCCAGCGCATATTCAGAAGTGGCCTGAAAACGGGTCAGAATCGCAATGGCCATCTGCTTTTGCTGGGCACGTGCGGCATTGGAAGTTTCCGAGATGACCAGAGCAGCGCCGACACAGGCCAGAATAGTAATGGGTACAAAAATCAGTGCAATCAGCTGTCCATAAGCATGATTTAAGTGTAGGCGTTTAAACAGCTTTTTGTTGATATTTGACATGATTCAAGCAGTATTTTCCTTATGCTTTGCATATTAGCATGCTTTAAATCTACTGTTAAAATTTCAGCATTATTTTTCTAAAGCTCCAGATTAACGCAGAAAATAAGAACCATTGCGCTGAACAGTCATTATGTGTGTTTAAGCAAATCTTTTCAGGGAGAAGTGAGCTAAGTCACTGTCACGATTGAGGAGTTTTATCAAGCTAAAACAGGGCGAATTGGCCGTGCTGATCGTGATCTATACAGTTTTATGCAAAAGCACTGCTATAAATGGGTGCAGGAAAATGCATTTTTTCATACAATAGCCGCACCTCGATATAGGTGCAAATAATGAGTAATACCACCCCTGATTTTCAAGCAGACGAATTTTTACTGGACCATTATGTAGGCAAAACGCCACTGGTGCGTTTGCAGCGTCTGGCTAGTCACACTCAAGCCACAGTACTCGCAAAACTCGAAGGAAATAATCCGGCAGGCTCGGTCAAGGACCGTCCAGCATATAACATGATCATGCAGGCGGAAAAGCGCGGACAGATCAAACCGGGTGATACCTTGATTGAGGCGACCAGCGGAAATACAGGGATTGCATTGGCGATGGTTGCGGCCATGCGTGGTTACAAGATGCAGCTGATTATGCCGAATAACATGAGTCAGGAACGTAAGGACGCAATGCGTGCTTATGGTGCTGAACTGATTGAAGTGACCAAAGAGCAGGGCATGGAAGGTGCACGTGATCTGGCCTTGCAAATGCAGGCTGAAGGTAAAGGTCTGGTGTTAAACCAATTTGGTAACCCGGACAATGTCGAAGCGCATTACCTGACCACAGGTCCTGAAATCTGGCAGCAAACAGGTGGTAAAATTACACACTTTGTCAGCTCAATGGGTACTACAGGTACGATCATGGGCGTATCTAAATATCTGAAAGAAATGAATCCGGATATTCAGATTGTGGGCCTACAGCCATCTGATGGTTCTAGTATTGCCGGTATCCGCCGCTGGCCAGAAGAATATTTGCCAACGATTTTTGATCGTAGCCGTATCGACCGTATTATCGATATTCCACAGATTGAAGCGGAACGCACAATGCGTAAACTGGCGCAAAAAGAAGGTATCAGTGCCGGTACATCTTCTGGCGGTGCAGTTTGGGCATCCATCAAGCTCGCAGAAGAAAATCCGGATGCAGTAATTGTATGTATTATCTGTGACCGTGGTGACCGTTACCTGTCTACAGGCTTATTCTCTGTACAAGACCCTGAATAATTTTTGAGAAATCTTTTATGCGCCTGCCTGTTTTAACTTTCGATATTGAAACCCAAACCGATCTTAAATCAGGCGCGCATCTGTTTGGTCTGGATCTGCCCGAGGCTGATCTGGATCAGGCCCTGACCAAGTTACGCCGTCAGGAATCAGGCTCGGACTTTCAGCGTCTGCCTTTGCATGAGATTGTCTGTATTTCCGGTTTATGGATGGATGAACAGGGTATGCGCCTGTTTTCTTTCAGCCGTGAACAATACAGTGAAGCAGAGATTTTAAAAAAATTCTTATCCATTTTTGAAAAGCGTCATCCAACTCTAGTCAGTTGGAATGGCTCACAATTTGACCTGCCGGTTATTCTTTATCGGGCCATGTATCATGGTTTATCTGCCCCAAGTCTGTTCGATCAGGGCGAAATCGATACGCAAAAGCGTTATAATAACTACCAGAATCGTTACCATCAGCGTCATGTTGATTTGATGGATGTTATGGCCATGTTTCATGCCCGTCATTTTCAGAAACTGGATGATGTTGCTCATTTACTGGGTTATCCAGGCAAGCGTGGTGATGGTGGCTATCATGTACCTGAATATGTACGTAACCAGCAATGGAACGCACTCACCAGCTATTGCGAAGGTGATGTGCTCAATACCTGGTTGGTCTATATTCGCTGGCTGTTGCTAAAAGGCCAGTTGATGTTGCCTGATTATCAGCATCTGGTGCAGAGTACGATTCAATACCTGCATACCCAGCCGCAACATGCAGATTTTTTATCAGTCTGGCGTGAAACCTCACAAAGAACTGAATTTACCCGTTTTGATTTTCCCATCTCCACATCCTAGGTTTTCATGAAACGTCGAGTACAACCACGTCCAGCGCCGCAATCCGAGTATATTTTTCAGGTTGAATCACTCTCACATGAAGGACGTGGCATCGCTCACTATGGTTCACATCCGGATCATCCACTTGAAAAGCATGGTAAGAAAGTCTTTATCCGCTATGCCTTGCCGGGTGAAACCGTACGTGCCCGCATTACCCGTGAAGTCAAAAAACTGGAAGAGGCGGATAGCCTTGAGTTGCTCAGTGAGGCTTCCGAGATCAGGGTCAAACCTGTGTGTCCACATTTTGGCGTATGCGGCGGCTGCAATATGCAGCATATCCATCCAGATGCCCAAATTGAACTTAAGCAGAATGTTCTGAAATCACATTTGCAGCATTTTGCCGGGATTCAGCCTGTAGAATGGCTGCCACCGTTACGTTCACAACGTGAAGATTACCGTCGTAAAGCCCGGATTGGGGTGCGTTATCTGCCTCAAAAAGAAAAGTTGGTGGTTGGTTTTCGTGAAAACCAGTCCAATAAGCTGACCTCGATTGACCGCTGCATGATTCTAGATCGCGAGTTTGGATCGGTTACACGTCTTAAACAATTGCTCCAAAGTCTCGATGGTCAGGCAGATATTGGTCATATAGAATTGGCTATGGGTGATCATGACATTGCGTTGCTCATTCGTGAAACCGCAGAATTATCGGTAACAGATGTCAACCGATTGCGCCAATTTACGTTAGAGAAAGGTTGGCAGCTTTATTTGCAGCCTGCAGGCCAAGATTATTTGAAGCGGATTGATGAGCCTGAACAGGCAGCACGCTTACACTATGGTCTTGATGACTTTGATGTGGAATTCGGTTTTAATCCATTGGACTTCACTCAGGTCAATTCAACGATCAATCCGCAAATGGTGCGCTTGGCATGTGATTTGCTTCAATTACAGCAGGGCGAACGCGTTCTGGATCTGTTTTGTGGATTAGGAAACTTTTCTTTGCCACTGGCGCGCTGTGTTGGTGCGTCTGGTCAGGTGGTTGCGGTTGAGGGAAGTGAGGAAATGGTGCAACGCGGTGCGGAAAATGCTAACTATAATGGTATTGCACAAGTTTCGTTCTATTCACAAGATTTAACCAAAGATTTTTCGCACCAGTCTTGGGTAAATCAAGGATTTGATGCATTATTAATCGACCCGCCACGTGCTGGAGCAGAAGAAGTCATGCATTATATTCCTCAGTTTGGTGCCAAAAGAATCGTTTATGTGTCATGTAATCCTGCTACGCTTGCAAGAGATGCAGGGCTACTGGTACAACAGGGTTATCAGCTAACGAAAGCCGGTGTGATGGATATGTTTACGCATACCGGACATGTCGAGTCGATTGCCTTGTTCGAAAAAGAAAATTAAATAAACGATCAAAGAGATGATGTATCTAAAAGTAGGAGAAGGGTATGGTCACAGTACGTGAGCAACTGCCTGGGCGGCTCACTGAGTTGTCACAGGAGGCGACTGTAGAACATGCCGAACAAGCACAGCAGGATCTGACTGAATGGTTAGATCGGGTTCGTGGCATATTAGACGGGGCTCCCCTGAAGCAGCTCGAAGAAGTTGCCCGTTTAACCTTAGAAAAAGAGCTACAAAGTACGATTCAGCATCGCTCTAATACCTTCTATACCGGTATTGAAATGGCGGATATTCTCGCGCATCTCTATGTCGATGAAGATACCTTGTCCGCTGCCATGCTTTACCGCGCAGTACGTGAAGGCGTCATGCCACTGGCAGAAGTGCAGGAAAAATTCGGTGAACAGGTCTACAGTCTGGTCAAAGGCACGCTGTCCATGGGTAAGCTGTCTGAGCTGATTGAAAAAAATAAACGCCTGGAAGATCACTTTAATAATAACCAGCGTGAACATCTGTCTGGCATTTACAAGATGCTGATTTCAGTGACAGAAGATGTCCGCGTCGTGTTAATCAAGCTGGCAGAACGTACCTATGCACTGCGCGAACTGGCCAATTCTTCACGTGAACGGCAAGAACGGGTCGCAAGAGAAATTCTCACCATTTATTCTCCTCTAGCGCATCGTCTCGGGATTGCCCAGTTGAAATGGGAACTCGAAGATCTGGCCTTCCGCTATCTGGCGCCAGAACGCTATAAAGAAATTGCCTCTTTGCTGAATGAAAAGCGTCTGGAACGTGAACAATATATTCAGTTCGTGATTGATAAATTGCGTGAAGAGCTGGCAGAACACGGCATTGAAGCTGAAATTAACGGCCGGGTGAAGCACATTTATTCGATCTATCGGAAAATGAAAAGCAAAAGCCTGAGCTTCGACCAGCTGTATGACATCCGTGCGCTGCGTGTACTGGTGAAAAGCGTGCCTGAGTGTTATCACACGCTCGGGATCGTACATCAATTGTGGCGACATATTCCGCATCAGTTTGATGACTATATTACCAATCCGAAAGCCAATGGCTATCGTTCTTTGCACACAGCTGTGATTGCGGAAAACAAGTCACTTGAAGTGCAGATTCGTACTTATACGATGCATGAAGAGGCCGAGCTTGGCGTATGCTCGCACTTTAACTATAAGGAAGGCTCGAAAAATACCGATACTTCCTTTAATCATCGTCTGCATTCCTTGCGTGCAGTGATTGAGCATTATCAAGAACGCAATGAAGCCAGTGCACATAAGGATGAAGAAGAGGAAGTTGAAAATTTTGAGCATATTCAAGATTTTGAAGGCTTCGAAAAAATCTATGTGTTCAGCCGTGATGGTGATATTAAAGAGTTACCACGAGGTTCAACCGTACTCGACTTTGCCTATCATGTACATACGGAAGTCGGCAACAAATGCTATGCAGCCCGGGTCAACCAGCGCTATGTACCTTTAACCTATGCCTTGAAAACTGGTGAACAGGTTGAGATTCTGACCAAGAAAGACCGTGAACCAAATCGGGACTGGTTGGTTAATTCACTGGGTTATATCAAGACTGCACGTGCCCGTGACAAGTTACGTCACTGGTTCCGTCAGCAGGATCGCAGTAAGAATCTGGAAGTGGGTCGTGAAATTCTGAATAAAGAATTGGCACGTCTAGCAATTCACCCGAAATCAATCGACTTGGGTGATTATTGCAACCATTTCAATGTGAAAAGTGGTGAAGACATTCTGATTGGTCTGGTGAATGGTGATATCAGCCTGCATGCCCTGATCAATCAGGTGAACCGTCATATGCATCTGGATCAGGATGAGCCTGAACTGGTGCTGAAACCGGCGTTGAATCCGCGTGCCAGCCATACTTTGTCTGCACATGGTATTCTGATTGATGGTCTGGATAACGTCGAACTGCATGTAGCCCAGTGCTGTCAGCCGGTGCATGGTGAATCGATTGCGGGTTATATTACGCTGAATCGCGGTGTAAGCATCCATAAGGTGGCTTGTCCGGATTATGTACGCATGATCTCGCAGGAACCGGAACGTGCGGTAGAAGCCGACTGGGAAATGCAGCCGACTCGCGGTCAGAGCGTGCAGATTGTGGTGGAAGCCTATGACCGTCGTGGTTTGCTTAAAGATCTGACTCAGGTGATTTTCTCGGATCAGATCAATATCCGTCAGGTAAATACTATTTCTGAAGCAGATGGTATTGCCAATATGAAGCTGTTGATCGAAGTTAAAGGCTTGGCTCAACTTTCCAAATTATTGGCCCGTCTTGAACAGCAGCCGGGAATTATCAGTGCCCGCCGTCTGGTTCAAGGTAACTGATTCTTTTTAGGCATGATTAGAAAAGCCCGCAATTCAATTGCGGGCTTTTTTGTTATAAGGTGTGCTGAAGAGGGAAAAGAGCAAATAATAAACATGAGTGCCACGGAAATATTTGAACTGAGACGAAATAATCTGGCCAAAGTAATCGATCAGTTGATTGATAGCCAGCAGTTTAACAATGGCAAAGAGATTTGCGAGCACTTTGGTCTGTCTGCAGCCTATATTACCCAGCTATTGAACAGTAAGCGCCAGATTGGAGAAAAGGCTGCACGAGAACTTGAACAGCAACTGGGTTTGGAATGTTTAATATTGGATCGTGCTGAAGCACCTGTCATTGAAGTGGCATCTAGTCCTGTAAAAATAACTTTGTTCCAGATGCAGGTTGTTGAGCAGCAAGCCTTTAAAATGAAAACTATAGATTCGGCAGAAAGACTTTTACCATGGCTTAAATTGGAGCTTCAGCATTATGCCATTCAGGTCACAGGACAATATTATTTTCCGAGCCTAAAAGCAGGCTGGTGGTTGGTCTGTGATGCGCAAGCTGTATTACAGTCATCTGGCTTGGCGTGTCTTTATTTAATTAATGGACTGCAACTCATTGTGGAGCTGATGTCGGAAAACCAGGACAGCTATCAGATCCAAAGTCTGGATGAAAGCCGCAAGGTCAGTTTCCAAAAGTCTGATGTAGCTAAAATCCATCCTGTGATTGCCATAGTGCCTCAGCATTCAATTTTCTTAGACCAGAAAAAATTCAGCCCATCATAAGATGGGCTGAATAGTGAAATCGAAAACGGGCAGCTTATGGAAGCTGATTTTCGTCTTCAAATTCTGGTTTCACCTGAACAATAAAGTCCTGGCGATTCAGACCGCGCCACAGGGCAAAGGCTGTACCGATATAGATCGAAGAATAGGTACCGACAAAGACACCCACAAACATCGCAATCGAGAACCATTTCAGACCAGCACCGCCCATGATCATCATGGCCACTACAACCAGTAATAAAGTCATAGAAGTATGAATGGTACGGCGTAAGGTTTCAGTCAAGGCAATATTGATAATTTCAACAGGTTCGGCACCCCGGATCTTACGGAAGTTCTCACGGATACGGTCAGAGACCACGATATTATCGTTAAGTGAGAAACCGATGATCGCCAGTAGTGCAGCCAGAACCGTAAGGTCAAATGGCCATTGCATCATGGCAAAAATACCAATCGTCACCACGATATCGTGGAACAATGACAGTACCGCACCCATCGCCAGTTTGAACTCAAAGCGGATAGTGACATAGACCAGCATCAGCAAGAGGGCAAGAGCAACTGCACCCGCAGAACGCACATACAGCTCGTTACCGACCTGTCCACCGACTACATCGACCTTAGGTACCTGAGCCGCATTGCCTGGCAGCTGAACTGCTGCAGTAACGGCTTTGGTAAGGTCTTCTGCTTCAATATCTTCCTGAACCGGCATACGTACCATCAGGTCACGTTCCGAGCCCAGCGTTTGCACGACCGCATCATCAAAGCCAGCTTTGCTGAGTGCCTGAGTTACATCATCAGGTTTTACCGGATTGGTATAGTTCAGCTCTGCTGAGACACCACCAGTAAAGTCCAGACCGAGGTTCAAGCCTTTGGTCGCAATAAAGAAGATGCTGGCAACCGTCAGGATGATAGAGAACACTGCCGCAGGCAATGCAATCTTCATAAACGGAATGATACGTTCGTCTTCAGGGCGACCGTACTGTTTCTGATTCAGTTGAGTATTTTCAGTCATCATCGATCTCCTAAATGCTCAACTTTTTCAAGTTACGTTTTTTGCCATAGATGATCTGTACGATCGCACGGGTTACGGTAATCGCCGTAAACATCGAGCAGACAATACCAATCATCAGGGTTACAGCAAAGCCTTTGATTGGACCAGTACCAATTGCGAACAGAATGAATGCGACCAGGAAGGTAGTTAAGTTCGAGTCGAAAATGGTGTTATAGGCTCGATCATAACCGGCCACAATTGCCTGTTTCGGCGAGGCGCCCCATTTCATTTCTTCCCGTATCCGCTCACAGATCAGTACGTTGGCATCGACCGCCATACCGATGGTAATCACGATACCCGCGATACCCGGCAGGGTGAGGGAAGCGCCAATCCACGACATCACTGTCAGAATCATCGCCAGGTTAACGACCAGCGCAAAGTTGGCAATTACACCAAACAGACGGAAGAATACGACCATCCAGATCGCTACTAGAATGAAGCCGATTTGGGTAGAGAGTACGCCTTTATCAATATTTTCCTGACCCAGACTTGGACCAATCACACGTTCTTCAACGAAATACATTGGCGCAGCCAGAGCACCAGCACGTAGCATCAAGGCAAGCTCAGAAGCTTCCTGAGGTGAGTCCAGACCGGTAATACGGAACTGAGAACCCAATACTGCCTGAATGGTAGCAGCGTTAATCACCACAGATTCGGTATATGGTGTACGCACTTCAGTTTGTGCACCTGTTGCCGGGTCTTCTACGTAGCTGATCTTTTGCTTGTTCTCAATGAACAGTACCGCCATACGTTTGCCTACGGCATTACGTGTGGCATCTGCCATCAATTTACCGCCAGCGCTGTCCAAAGTAATATTAACTTCAGCACCACCAGTATCCTGACTAAAGCCAGAAGATGCATTTTGTACACGTTCACCGGTCAAAATACGGTTACGGTTTAGCAATAACTGACGACCACTGTCCAGAGATTCATAAGCAAATGCCTGAGTTCCTGCTGGAGCTGTACCACTTAATTGGCCAGTATAAGGATCGATGTATTGATCATTCAGATCAGACACCAGACGGAATTCCAAGTTCGCCGTACGACCCAAGACACGTTTTGCTTCTGCGGTATCCTGTACACCCGGAAGTTCAACCACAATACGGTTGCTACCTTGGGTTTGTACCAGCGCTTCAGCCACACCTAACTCGTTAATACGGTTACGTAAAGTAGTTAAGTTCTGGTTCACCGCATAAGATTCGATTTCCTGCTTACGCGTATCGGTATAGTTGAGGCGTAAAGTCGAACCGGTTTCAGTCGCCACTGCCTGCTGGTTGAATTCATTGCCATTACGGCGCAAGAAATCCATGACGGCAGCACGATCATCATTATTGGCAAACTGCACAACAATGGTGTTATTGCTTAAATTCAGGCTATTGAATTTCAGGTTGTTATCACGCAGCTGACGACGCAGGTCAGTTGCAGAGGTGTCCATACGCTGTGCAATCGCCTTGTCCATATCCACTTCTAATAGGAAGTGAACACCACCACGTAAGTCCAGACCCAGTTTCATTGGTTTGGCGCCAATTTTCTGTAGCCATTCTGGGGTGGTTGGAGCAAGGTTAAGTGCTACGACGTATTCATCACCTAAACCACGGCGTAAAGCTTCTTTGGCTTTCAGCTGTGCTTCACTTGAATTTACACGTAATAAAGCAGCGTTATTACTAAAGCTATTGTCGTGAGTTGCAATATTTTCAGTTGTTAAAATCTGCTCTGCTTTTTGTACGATGCCTGCGTCAATCTGAGTACCGGCTTTGGCACCCGAAATCTGTACAGCAGGTTCATCTGGATACAAACTTGGCAGGGCATATAAAGTACTGACCACCAGGACAACCAGGATCAGCACATATTTCCATGCTGGGTAACGCATTCGTTTTCTTCTTAAAATGAAAAAGTCGTGCGGGGAGCACGACTAATTTTGATTAAATGTTATTTAAAGTGCCTTCAGGCAGAACTGAGATCACACTCGCACGTTGAACTTTGACTTCTACACCGCGGCTCAACTCAACGACTGCGAAATCACCTTCAATTTTAGTGATTTTGCCCATTAAGCCGCCTGCAAAAACGACTTCGCTGCCTACGCCAAGGCTGTCAACCAGAGCACGGTGCTCTTTGGCACGTTTTGATTGAGGGCGCCAGATCAAGAAATAGAAGATTGCAACAAAAACCGCAATCATCAAAAGGTTAGCCATCAAGCTTGGTTGTTGTGCAGCTTCACCTGCAGCGTGAGCAGTCGAAATAAATAGGCTCATTTCATTTTCCTAAAATAAAAAACTGGTGATCAACTTGATAATAAATTGACATATTCTTGCAATTTACCCTGTCTTTTTCCTCAGCGCAAATGCTGAAAGATTAATCTTGTGGACAAGGTGGAACTTCCAGGCCACGACGAGCGTAAAAGTCCTGAACAAATTCATCAAAAGTTCCGTTATCCAGCGCATTGCGGATATCTTCGGTAAAACGCTGGTAATAACGCAGGTTATGGATGGTACCGAGCATAGAACCCAGCATTTCTCCACATTTCTCTAAATGGAACAGATAAGCACGGGTAAAGTTCTGACAGGTATAGCAGTCACAATGTGGATCAAGTGGGCTTTGATCATGACGGTATTGGCTGTTACGGATACGCACCAGACCATCGGTCACGAAATAATGACCATTACGTGCATTTCGGGTTGGCATGACACAGTCGAACATGTCTACACCGCGACGGATGCCTTCAACGATATCTTCCGGTTTGCCGACACCCATCAGGTAACGTGGTTTATTTTCCGGCATTTTGTTCGGAAGATAATCCAGCACCTTGATCATTTCTTCTTTCGGTTCACCGACAGACAGACCGCCAATCGCATAACCGTCGAAGTCAATCTCAAGCAGACCTTTTAAGGACTCATCACGCAGGTCTTCATACATCCCGCCCTGAATAATCCCGAACAGGGCATTTTTATTGTTGAGTTCATCATGATGATGTTTCTTGCAGCGCTCAGCCCAGCGTAAAGACAGCTGCAAAGATTTCTGCGCTTCTTCATGGGTTGCAGGATAAGGCGTACATTCATCAAAAATCATCACGATATCGGAGTTCAACGTATGCTGAATTTCCATTGAAATTTCAGGTGAAAGGAAAACTTTTGAACCATCGATCGGGGAGCGGAAGGTCACGCCTTTTTCTTCAATCTTGCGCATTGCACCCAGACTGAAGACCTGGAAGCCGCCTGAGTCAGTCAGAATCGGTTTATCCCATTTCATGAAACCGTGCAGGCCACCATGCTGCTTGATGACTTCAAGGCCCGGACGCAGGTATAAGTGGAAAGTATTACCGAGGATAATCTGTGCTTTAATACCTTCAACATCACGTGGCAACATGCCTTTAACCGTGCCATAAGTACCAACTGGCATAAAGACGGGTGTCTCTACTACGCCATGTTCAAGCGTTAAACGACCACGACGGGCACGACCCGACTGACCTAATTTTTCAAACTTCATAAGAGTTCCAAATCAAGGCGAAAAAACAGTTCGCTGATTACTAATGCGAATTAAAGGGCGCTATTTTCCTTGATTCTGACCTTAAACGCCAGCATTGTAGAGAATTCACTCTGTAATTTTATTTATCGATGAATAGAGGAAACATCAGGTGAAAAGGGTGAATTTGCAGAAAACTGCTGTAAACGCTGCATGATTTCTTCCCGGCTCAAGGCACAGCTGCCGTCAGGTTCAGCTGCCATGGCGGCGATATATTGGATCAGTTTCTGGATATAGATATTGCTGTCGACAAAATAAGATTCCAGCGTCAGTAAATAGGCATCCTGCGCCACTTCTAGATAGTCATAAGGCTCTATCGTGAGCATTTGTTCCAGATCAATCAAGATGTCTTTGTCACTTTGCGAAAGCTTGAAGCGTTTATGGGATGCAGGCAAAGGCTGAGCTTGTCGGGAAGCTAAAAAGTCCTGCAATAAGCGACTGTCGGAATTGAGTTCAAGTGCAGATCGGCATTCACATTCGGTCTGGGTCGGAACGCTGAGAAAAAAGATAATCGAATCTAGATCCAGACCATAAGCTTCAGAAAGTCGATGTTTGGCTTGCTTAAAAGTTTCTAGCAATAACTCCAAGTGAGTAGCAGGAAGCTGTTTTTGCTGGGCTAAGACAGGATGGCCAAAACTATGCTGGGTTTTAAAATACTCTGCCAGCCAAGTTTTAAAAGGCACGAGTTCAGATTGTGAAGAGGCTTGAGTTCTATAGCGCCATTTTCGTACATTCCAGCGATCCCGTTCGACCAGATATTGCTGTGGATCTTCAGGATCCTGAAAAATGCTACGTTCTGTGGAAATCGCCAGATCATCCAGCAATAAAAATTCGTCAAAGACCAGACTACAGGCATAGATGTGATCATCCTGATAACGGTCATACAGCTGATAAAATTCCTTGACCAGCGTCTGTTGCAAGTGTTCTAAATAATCCAGCATGATTTTTTATTCTTTTTATTGGGTTTTATAAGTGTATTGCTTTATCTCTCGCTATTTCATCATAAGCCAATGGATTGCAAATCAAAAACTATAAAATGTAATGATTTTTCTCAGTGGAAGTTCGGACGATAGTCAAAGTTTTGAGTCACGGTCTGGTCACGGAAAGGGCGTACTGCTTTCTTTCTGAGAAACATGTTATTGATAATATTGTGCGGGAAAATCTGAATCTGGTTATTGAAGAGTTCGACATTGCGGTTGTAGATGGTAATTGCAGCGCCGACATTTTCATTCTGTTCTTCAATTTCATTCATCATTTTCAGATAAATGTCATTAGCTTTCAGTTCAGGGTAGTTTTCAATCACCACATTCAGGCTGCGCATCAGTTCTTTATTCAGGTTTTCAACCCGTTGTAACTGGGCAATATCGGCATCCTGAATATTCAGGCTCATAATGTTCTGACGCAGTTCAGTGACTTTCTCTAAAGTTCCTTTTTCAAAACTGGAATATTGCTCAACCAGAGGTTGCAGACCATCCAGGATTTTTAGTTTTTGCCGCTCATAGCTGGCGACATCGGACCATGCACGAATAGTGGAGTTATGATGACGCACAATGCTGTTACGAATCATGATAATGGCAATAATGACCAGAAGCGGGATAATGACAAAAACAAAAAATCCCATAAAAGTAGTCCCCAGAAAAAAATAATTATTTTAAAAATTGCGTCAGATCAGTATGTAACTTTTCCAATTCTATTAATTTAAACGTTCTGAGATGGCCACGCAATGTGGAAATATCGTTAATTTTATGGTGTTTACTGGATACCTGAAATAAATCATGTGGTCCCAGATAGCAGAGCATATGGCTTTCCGGGTGAAACAGTAAATCGCCCTGACGCTGTTCAAAAAAGTCCGCCAGTCGAAGTACAAAACCGGGTGTGAGCATTTTGGCCATTTGCATCGGATCACTGCCAAAGAAATTTAATTTCTGGTTGGTGCGAATGTCGCTGCTGTGCCAAGGATGAGCATAAGGATAATGAAATTTCTTTCTGGAGGTAGTCACGGCTAGCCCCTGAATCTGAACATCAAAAACAAATACCCCCCAAAGGTCTTTATGTACCTGGGTCAGTTTGACCGGTTGACCTTCCTTATTGCGTACCTGAACTTCATGCACATAATGATATTGAAAGACCAGAACCTGATGTTGTTGACCATCTTCATCTTCCCAGACAGTGCTGGCATAGCGTGAAATTTCATTACTCAGAGAGCCTTGATTAAATACCGGAAAAAGACGTTTTAAATGGCTAATAAAATGTAGGGGATTCAGTGGAATCGAGATATGTTGTGGCTGCTTCTGAAAAGCCAGTTGGTATTTTTTGGCGAGCGCCTCATCTTCCAGATAGCGAATGACTTCATCCAGTGGCTTTCGATGTTCATAGCTGATATAAGCCCAGAACAATAGTAGACAGCCGAAGAAAACACCGCTTTGCATCCAGATATTGGCAGGCGCTACAAAGATGCAGCTAATCAGAAAGAGTCCGATTCCGGCCAGAGCAAGCGGTAAATTATTTTCAAATTTTAAGCTAATTGGGCCGTTCCATGGATGCAAGCCATCCAATAATTCCTGATGGCTTTTGGCCTGACGACCCAAATCCCAGAGCCGTGCGATATTGAGAAACACCACTTCATTTTTCTTACGTCGAATATGAATGGAATGCTGCACAGACTCGATCGGCATCGGGACGGTTCCTGTTGGTTATTGCGCTTGATCAATCAGCATGGCATCGCCATAACTGAAGAAGCGGTATTTGCTTTCAACCGCGTGCTTGTAAGCATTCAGGATGTTTTCGCGGTTAGATAGAGCCGAAACCAGCATGAGCAGGGTAGATTCCGGTAAATGGAAGTTGGTAATCAGACGATCCACCACTTTGAACTCATAACCCGGATAGATGAAGATTTGAGTATCACCGGTCCAGCCTTTCAGTTCACCACCATTGGCCTGAGCCGCACTTTCGGTCGCACGGGTTGCGGTCGTACCGACAGCAATCACTTTATTACCACGTGCTTTGGTGGCTTTGATCAATTCCATGGATTCATCCGATACCTGACACCATTCGCTGTGCATGATATGGTTTTCGATATCATTGGTACGAACTGGCAGGAAAGTACCTGCACCGACATGCAAGGTCACAAAGGTTTTCTGAATGCCTTTTTCTTCCAGTTTCTTCAGCAATTCTTCATCGAAGTGCAGGGAAGCGGTAGGAGCAGCAACGCTGGCCAGTTTTGTCGGATCATTGAAAACGGTTTGATAACGAACCGTATCAATCTCTTCCGCTTCACGGTTGAAATAGGGTGGAATTGGTAGCGCGCCGTATTTGTCTAAAACATCCAGAATCGGCTGAGAAAACTCGACAATAAACAGATTTTCATGACGGCCTTGAACGGTGACTTTGACTTCATCTGGACCAATAAATAATTCTGCACCAGCTTTAGGTGTATTGCTGGCCTTGATATGACAATGCGCAATGAACTGATCCATCATACGCTCAACCAGTACTTCAACTGCACCACCAGAGGCACGTTTACCTTTCAGGCGCGCTTTCATCACTTTGGTATCGTTCAGAACCAGCAAATCGCCTTCATTCAATAAATCCAGAATATCGGTGAACTGGTGATCGTGATATTGGCCATGTGCATCAAGGTGTAACAGGCGGGAAGCACTACGTTGTTCAAGAGGATAGCGAGCAATCAGCTCATCAGGGAGATCGAAACTAAAATCAGAAAGTTGCATGACAATTTACGATAAAAAAACTGCGGCTAGTATAAACTTTTTTCTTTTTTATGGCGGGAATTGCTCGATTATAAAACAAAAAAATAAGAATTGTTTTAAAATTAGGCAAATGTGTTTTTTCTGCGTTGACAAGTTTTTGAAACAGAGTAATATAGCCGTCATCCACTCCCGAGGTGGTGAAATTGGTAGACGCGGCGGACTCAAAATCCGCTGTCAGAGATGACGTGTCGGTTCGAGTCCGACCCTCGGGACCAAGATTCTGAAGAACCCCAAGCATATTAAGTCTTGGGGTTTTTTATTGCCTAAAAATAAGCACGTAGATGTGGACCTCATTGATTGATCGCATTCTGTATCTTTAATTTGGTAAGGCATCTTTCAGGATAAGAACCTTAATCAGCACTTAAATAACCCGAATCGCGGATAAAAAATTGACTTGAAAAATAAGAGGACTAGAGCCATCAGTTGAGTTACCACACAAAACTTAAAACTCTAGTCCCGATGTTTAATAGTACCGAATTATTTTGCGTAATTG
>NZ_VOZC01000020.1:0-16457 GCF_013419975.1 Acinetobacter sp. YH12041
TGAAAACCTTCAAAATCCTTGCTGAGCGTTATCGAAATAGAGGTAAAAGGCTTGGTTTGAGATTCAATTTAATCGCTGGAATCTACAATTTGGAAGTGAGCAAAAAATGATTTATGAAAGAGGTCTAATATTTCGGTTCATAAAATTCATATAAGTCAAATTCCTCTTGTAGATAGAGTTCTTTCCTCTTTTGAGAATCTTGTTCTTGAAATATTTCTGCATTCTCCTTCATAAAATTTATCAACTCTAAAGCTTTTTCTTTAGAATCAATAGCACCATTTATATTTTTATACCCTAACATATCAATAAATAGCGTCCATTGTAAAAGCTTCATAGCATCCCCAGAAATATAAAAAATGAACGAGATTGTAATAAAATTATAATAAAAAATCTTTCTATTATTGAGCCTCTAAAAACTTCTCTATCGCCTGCTGTGCAATCTCCGCATCCTGGAAAGACTTCACTCCAGAAACACCCATTGCACCTACGAGCTGACCTTGATACAGAATCGGCTCACCACCTTCTAACATCCCAGAAAAAGTATCCATCGTCAGAAAGCCCATTTGACCGCCTTTGATAATATCTTCAAACAGTTTGGATGGGCGGCGACTAATGGCAGAACAACGTGCTTTTTCCAGACACAGGTTTGCTGTCATCGGTGAAGCACCATCCATACGCTTCATTGCCAGCAAATTGCCAGTTTCATCAACTACAGCAATACTAACATTAAAGCCATTTTCTAGCGCATATTCATAGGCCTGATTTAACAAAAACTCAGCGTCGCTTAAGGTCAGATAATGTTTGGTTTTCATTCAACTATCCAATTTCTAATTTATCAATTTCAAATCTTTGCGGTCTAATTAAAAGAATAAAATAAGCCCGAAGGAATTCGGGCTTATGTTCCCTCTCCTTTTAGGAGAGGGTTAGGGAGAGGTTGTATTACCCTTTCATTTCAGCAAAAGTTTCTTTCGCTGCTTGAATCGTAAATTCAATATCTTCATCACTATGCGCAGCTGAAATAAATCCTGCTTCAAATGCAGATGGAGCCAGGTTCACACCACGACTTAACATGCCATGGAAGAATTTCTTGAAAGCTTCTACGTCACATTTCAGCATTGAATCAAAGCTGGTGATGTCTTCTTGATCAGTGAAGTACAGGCCAAACATGCCGCCCACTTGCTGGGTCTTGAATGGAATACCGGCTTCATCCGCAGCTGCTTGTAAACCTGCAAGAAGTTTTTCAAGTTGAGCAGTCAGTTTTTCATAAAAACCTGGCTCACGCAGATGTTTAAACATCTCGATCCCGGCACGCATTGCTAGCGGGTTACCGGACAAAGTACCTGCCTGATACACGTTACCTAGTGGCGCGATGCATTCCATCACTTCACGCTTACCGCCAAAAGCACCGACTGGCAGCCCCGCACCAATAATTTTACCCAAAGTCGTTAAATCAGGAGTTACGCCATAATGTGCCTGAGCACCACCTAGACCGACACGGAAACCTGTCATCACTTCATCAATGATGAAGACTGAACCATGTTCATCACAGACATCACGTATCGCTTGCAGGAAACCATCAATCGGTTTCACCAGATTCATGTTTCCTGCTACTGGCTCTACAATTACACCGGCAATTTCTGAACCGAACTTGGCAAAGCATTCTTTTAAAGTGGCGATGTCGTTATAAGGAAGAGTTAAAGTATGTTTGGCAAAATCAGCGGGTACACCCGCAGAAGTCGCTTCACCTTCGCCTTTAGTTAACAAGCCAGAACCTGCTTTTACCAGCAACGAGTCAGAGTGACCGTGATAACAACCTTCAAATTTTACGATCTTGTCACGACCAGTATAACCACGTGCCAGACGAATCGCAGTCATGGTCGCTTCAGTACCAGAATTCGTCATACGTACCAATTCAATGGATGGCATGATGTCGCAAATGATATCTGCCAAAGTGGTTTCATGCACGGTTGGTGCACCAAAGCTTAAACCATCAACAGCTGCATCTTGCACCGCTTTAATAATTGATGGATGCGCATGACCCAGAATCATTGGGCCCCATGAACCCACATAGTCCACATAGCGCTTGCCATCGACATCGTACAGATAAGCACCTTGTGCTTTCTCGATAAAGATAGGCGTACCACCCACGCCATTGAAAGCACGTACAGGTGAGTTAACACCACCCGGAATATGTTTATTGGCTTGTTTAAATAGTTGTTCTTGCTTTGGAGATAAACTCATGAGAATCACTCAACTCAAAAATACAATAAGAAATAAAAATTAAGCTTGTTCAGCAAATAGTTCCGACCAGTCATACACTCGTTGACCGACAGTAGACATCGAGCGGCCTAAAACATCACTAATGACCGCACAAAGATCAGCGCCGGCTTCAATGACTTCTTTACCGTTTTCAACTGTCAAACCACCAATGGCACAGATTGGTACATTCAATTTTTCTTTAGCCAGTTTCAAGGTTTCTAAACCAATATTGCCCGCTTCTGGCTTGGTGTCAGTCGCAAAGATCGCACCAAATGCCACATAGTTTGCACCATCCGCAATGGCTTGTTCAGCAAGCTCAAGTGAATTATTACAACTGCGGCCAATCAATACATTTTTGGGCAAACGTTCAACAGCTTCCTGAATTGAGCCATCATCCTGACCCAAATGCACGCCTACGCCATATTTTACTGCAGTTTCCAAATCGTCATTAATTACAAATGGAACTTTATACTGTTCACACATTTGTTTCATATATTCGATTTCGTAAGCCTGATCTTCTTTCGCTACTTTTTTACGACGATACTGAAGTACCGCAACTTCATAAGTCGCCATTGCACCTTCAAGTTTCGCCAGAAGAAGCTCAATAGGATCATCATTGGTAATTAAATATAAACCGCGCATGACTGCCGCCATTCAAAATACATACGCTATTATAGGCATAAATGGGCGAGTTTCCCCATCCTAAACACTGAATAATACCCGATTCAGGTATTAGATTATTATTTGTACTTTTTATACAGGTGATTGATCAATATCCCTATTTTCAGTGATAGGCGACTGCGAGAATTTACGTTTTAATGGTTTTATAACAATAATGATAAAGTGTTAATGCTTACGCCCTCCGACAAACGCTTTTAGGATTTTGCAGATAACTTAGTGGAGAAGTTGCAAAATTCTGAAAGCGATTTTTTTATGTCCGGATTTTACAATTCCTGTTTATAAAATTGCTTGAATACTATTAGTCACAAAACTTAAAGAAAACTTCAAAATACCCAATTTCAGGGATAGGTCTACATGCATTAAAGGATTTATATAAGTTCGAACACAACACATAAATAGAAAAGCAAAAGCTGTGTTTTATCTACCAGATCCTTTCTAGCTTTGGGTAAACCGTTTATGGGGAGACGTGTCAAAGCTAGAAAGGATCGACCCATCTAAGCAGAACTGACCATCTTATCTCTCAAACTTGGTTCATTCATCTCGTGAATATTTTCTAAATCATTCAGATAAATTAAAAATACGTCAATGCAGATCTTTCTATTTTTTTAAATATAAAAAAAGCCCGGAGAAGGTCGCTCCAGGCTTGGAAAACTGATTTATTCAGTGAATTATACTCTTTGATAAAATACTGAATAAGCAATAAAACAATTAATAGAATAATAACTCTACACTTGCAAGTGTTTTTATCGTTTTTATTGCAATACTTAAGCATAAATCCGATAAAACGTCATAAGCCCTAACTTGGAATTTTGTCGTGCTTACGATCGACCAGGCTCAGGTTACCACGTAATACATCGGCAAACATACGCCAGTCTGAAATAAAACTGTATAGCGGCTGTTTAAAGCTGGCCGGTTTATTCTTTTCAAAAATGAAATGACCAATCCAGGCACAGGCATAACCTGAGAGTAGTCCATAGGCCAGATATTTAGCTTTACGCTGATGAAGGGCTTTGCTAAAAAAATATAAACCGATACTGCTGCCTGCGACATGCAAACGGCGGCTCATAATATGGCGATGCTCGGTTAGATAAAACCGGTAAAACTCATGATAGTCATGAATCGGCATTTGTGGAGAAGTCAGTTCTGCAATCTCATTGCTCGGCTGCACTTGTGCATTCATTATCATCATCCTGATCTTTTTTCTTCACCTTAGCGCATAATTTAGGCAATTAAAAGTACCTTTATTTTCATGTAATTCTGTACCTGAATTTGGCTTAGATATTGAATTGTCATGCTTTCAGTAGAAACCAGCGAATGAGATCAGCATTTTAATTTTTCCATTTCCATTTTTTTCAATCGGTCAAGTCTTACATCAGATTGGTTTTTCGTTACAATCAGCCGCTCAAAAGTCTAAAAAATATTTCCGTTTCATATCGGAATTTCATGCAAGCGAATAAAAATTCAATTTATTTTTTAATATTTTTCAATAAATTGAATAGACAGGATGATTATCATGGTTGAAGTTGAACTCAAGTTCCAGATTCCCGCGGCACGCCGTACTGCCCTGCTTAAGGCACTTGATCCCAAGAAATCTCAACAGATCCTGCTTCAAGCCAAATACTATGATACTGCAGACCGTCAACTGGCCCAGCATGGAATTGCCCTACGCCAACGATTAGAAGGCAGTCGTTGGGTTCAGACGTTAAAAGCGGCAGGCAAAAGCCACATTGAACGTTTCGAGCATAATCATGATCTGGGTGAATTAGAATATTCTCCTGAGCTGGACCTGAGTATTTACCAGCAGTCTGCTGAAGCGCAAACCTTGCTTAATCGTGCTTTAGGTGATCAGTTTGACCAGCTGCAATTGCAGTTTGAAACCGATATTGCCCGTACCTTGCGCGTGATTGAATATGAAAACACATCAATCGAAGTCAGCCTGGATATCGGCTGTATTCGCACGCCTCATGCTGAACAGGAAGTGCATGAAGTTGAATTCGAGTTAAAGCATGGCTCAATTCAGGATTTGCTGGCCTTTAGTTTTGAATGGGTCAAAAAATATCAGCTGTGGCTGGATGTACGCAGTAAGGCTGAAATTGGGAATTTGTTAGCGACTCATCAGAATGTAAGTCCCGCTACTTTTGCCAAAGAATTCCAGATCAGCAAAAAAGACAGTGCAGGCAAAAACCTGTGTCATCTGGTGGCCCAGCAAATGCAGCACCTGTTGCCCAATATTGCGGCAATCTCCGCGCAAGTGGCAGAACAGGAACATATTGACCAGGCACAACAGGCCTTGAATCATCTCTATCTGACCCTACTTTTGTTTAAAGATTGGCATACTCAGGTTTCAGACAAATGGGCGCATCAGCTTGCCGCATTTAAACATCAGTTTGAACATCTGCAACATTTACAGCACATGCAAAACACTCTGGCTGGCTTCCTGCAAAATCCTACGACCGCAGAGAACCTGACTAAAGATATTCTCTATGCCAAAGAGAAGCTGGGCAATCTGGTGAAATCCACCCAAAATGTGCATCACTATCTGGAATTGCTGATCTTCAGCTTAAGTACAAATGAAGCTAAGCCGCTGGAATTGAAATCTGCAGCGCAAACTACCTTGCAGCAACAATACAAAGTCTTGCATGAACAGATGAACCAGACTGATATTACCAATTTTGAGAGTCTGGATCAGCTAGCAATTCGCATTCAGGAATTAAAATTCAGCTTCCCAATTTTGACCACGATTTATGATGTCAAAAACCTACAAAAATACAGCAAGGCGTTAAATGATGCACAGCAGGCAGCAAATGAATATCAGACATTGGCCTCCTCTGCCCTGTATATCCAGCAGACTGAGCTGGAAGCCAGTGACTGGTTTGTGTTGGGTTGGCTGACTGCCAAGCAGGAAGTCTATGCACAGCGCTTACTGGAAGCGACAGAACAGTTTCTGGTCAGCCGCAAATTTCTTAAATAAGTATTTAACTGACTTTCAAAGCACGCTACGGCGTGCTTTTTGTTGCACAAGCACATCACAATACTTTTGTTGTTTGGTCTATATTGATTGTTATGAGCTTCATCGAGAAGGAATGGCCCGATGGCAGAAATCGAACTCAAATTCCAGATTCCACAAAGTATACGTCACCAATTCGAACAAGATTTTCAGCAGTACGGGCCGACTCAACATCATTTATGTGCCAAATACTTTGATACTTCCGATCAGCAGTTACAGCAGCACAAAATTGCACTCCGGCAGCGTCTGGAAGACCGTCAATGGTTTCAGACCTTAAAAGCACCGAGCCAGCATCAATTTGAACGCTTTGAGCTGGAAGAAAGACTGGATACCGCACCGGACAACTGTGATTTAAAAGCTTATGCCAAGCATAAACAGGCTCGGAAGATTCTAAAACAGGCACTTCACACCCTAGATACGTCTCTGACTCTACAATTTGAAACTGATGTAGAGCGGGATCTCTGGATTGAAAATTACCGAGGAAGTCAGATTGAAATTGCACTGGATAGAGGTGAGATTCGTTCTAATGGCCAGACCTTGGATATTTATGAAGTTGAATTTGAGCTCAAAAGTGGCAAACTTGATGACTTAATTGATTTTGTTAAACCCTGGATTCAACGTTATCAGTTATGGCTGGATGTACGCAGCAAATCTGAACGTGGTTATGCTCTGCTGAATAATAAAACTGATCTTCCGGTCCAGCATCAGACAACCTTAGAGCTCGCAGCTAAAGACGATATTCATCATATCTTGCAAAAAATTATCACCAACTGTCTGACGCACCTGTTTCCCAATGCGACGGCGATTGCGCTAGAGAATTACAATAGTGACCATGTGCACCAGGCCCGCGTCGCTATCCGGCGTTTACGCAGTGCCTTAAAAATCTTCCAGCCCTATCATCAGGATTTGCCAGAGGAATGGCAGGATCAGTTACGCAATATCTTCCAGCAATTAGGCTCTACTCGGGATCGCGATGCTTTAGCTGAAAGTCTGCTTCCTCAGCTAGAAGCTGCGGGTTCACCAGTATTGCAGTTGCCTCCAGCCCAACAGGATCAGGCAGATATTAGCCAATTATTCAGAAAGCCAGCTACGATGGAGCTGATACTGGAGCTACTACAATTTAGTCAGGATCAGAGTGCAAACCAGCAAAAGTCCTCGCATAAAATCCTGTGTAAAGGACTCAGCAAACTGCATCAGAAAGTCTGTGCAGATGCAGAGAATTATCAGGAACTGGATATTGAATCACGCCACCGAACCCGCAAGCGGGTTAAACGCTTGCGTTATAATGTGGAATTTCTGCAAAGCCTGTTTCCTGAAAAGGAAGTTAAAAGATATCTGAAAGCGTTAAAGCCCTTACAGGAGACTTTAGGTCATTATAATGACCTGTTTGTCGCAGAAAGCCTGTATAGGCCTTATGCCAAAAAACATTCCAAGGCATGGTTTGTCATCGGCTGGCTCACCGCAGAACAGCAGCATCTGTCGGAACAGGCTGCCGAGCAGTTACAGAAATTTTCTCACACCCAGCCATTCTGGTAAGAGATAAATAGACAAAATTGCTCTAGCGATATTTGCCATATACTTTCCAGGTATTGTTATCAGCCAGCGGATCGCTATAACTATCGCTGCGTTGCTTACGCGGTTTATCACGGGCATCAACTAGTTCAAAATGTGGTTCGACACTCAGTACGATCCCATTCACATAGAACCGAGTCCGGGTGTATTCACTCTGACCATGCTGGAACACATAAGTGCGCAGATCTACAAATTCACGATGTGCCACCAAAGCTGCCGTTTCATCACTGTCTAGCCAGCGTTGCATGGCCTGAATCTGTTCCGGTTCAAATTGCCCACATTTTTCAATCAGGCTGGCAATACCACGAAAAGTTTTGGATTCTTTGGCACGGGTTTTATTAATCCGGATGCGGTCCACATGAAAATAAAATAAGGGCAGATTCAAATGACTTGGCAAATGAATCGCATCCAGGACTTCATCTTCCATAAAAGGCTGAAACAGGTCTTGTGCCCTTTCAATCAGACCCAGCCATTGCTTGTAATATTCTTCGACCTGCGACTTGGTGCCATAATAAATTGGCAATCCTTCCACATTGGCCAGATTTGCTGGTGGCCAGATATTCTGGCGTAATAAGGCAATATCACTTTTCAGACTCTGTACAGCAATTGCATCTTGCATGAGATTTACATTTTTATTGCTTAGGCTATTTTTAGATTAAGGCAAAGGTTTAGTTTCTGCAAGGCTTTGCCTATAATTAGTGATTAAGATTTTATTATCAGGAAAAATTCATGGTTCAAAAGATTGAAGCAACCGATGTAACCGAAGAAGAAGCGTTAAATGCTGCATTCTTTGAACGTGCTGATGAATTTATTAAACAGGCCAACGAATTTAGCCGTGTAGAAAAAGGCTCTCAGGAAAACCCGGCAGAAAAACGTGGTCAAGTCAGCGCTGCAATGCTGTTTGGTACTGCCCGCTTTAATACCTGGGTCGCTGCCAACAATTTCAAAGATGGCAACGAGATGCGCGACGCTAAAGATCAGGTCATGTCTTATATCTTGCAGCAATTTCAGATGATGCTGGAAGATAACTACGATGAATACTGTGAGCAGTTTGAGAACTATTTACGTTTCCGTCGTAATGAAGAGTTTCATGCCAACAAGCATCAACACGACCACGATCATTAATGAAAGCCCTACGGGGCTTTTTTTAAATCTTTGATTTTTAATTTGACTTTAATACTGGATTCATCCTATAAAAAATGAATAAAAATTAAACGATGACCAAAAATATCATGCAACAACTGCCCTTTCCGATTATAGATCCGCATATTCATCAATGGGACCCTTATACCACACCGCATGCCGCAGCCTCAGCCGTAAAATTATTTGGCAAACATCCCAAACTGCTGAACAAAATGGTGCGACTGATCAAGCCCAAAGCGGTGATCGATACCATTGGTCTGACCGAACATCTGACCGCGCCTTACCTACCTGAAAATTATAAACGTGACATCGGTCATTATCAGGTGGAACAGATTGTTCATATAGAAGCAAGCTGGCATGAGCATAAAGGTACTGGCGTGGTTAATGAAACCAGGTTTATTGCCGGGCTGCCTTTTGCTGAACAGAATATTCAGCTAGGCGGCATTGTGGCTACAGCTGATCTTCGTCAAAAAAACTTTAAACAGCTGCTGCAATTACATCAGGAAGTTTCGCCTAAATTACGTGGTATTCGTAAAATGGCATCGTTCCATGCCGATAAAGGCATTCATGCCTGGACCGATGAACCGCATTTATACTGCAATAAGAAATTTCTGAAAGGATTTGAGGAATTAGCCAAAGCCAATTTAAGTTTTGATGCCTGGGTTTATTCTACCCAAATTTCTGATGTGGCCCATCTGGCCAAAACATTTCCTGAAACGCCGATTGTGCTGGATCACTTGGGCACACCTGCCGGCATCTTTGGGAAAGTCGGTAAAGCGACAGGACAAACTGCACAGCAGAGAGACTATATTTTTCAGACCTGGAAAGAAGACCTGGCTGAACTGGCAAAATGCCCGAATGTGTATAGCAAAATCTCCGGTCTGTTTATGCCTGTACTCGGTCATCGTTTTCATTTAGAGCGAAAACTGGCAAAAAAAGATGAACTGATTCAGCTCGCGGCTCCATTGATCCAGCATGCCCTACAATGCTTCGCTAAAGATCGCATCATGTTTGCTTCTAATTTCCCGATGGATCGTGTCAGTACAGATCTGGTCACCATCATTGATGCCTTTAGCGATATTGTGCAGAGCTATGACGAACATGCTGTAAAGCCGGTTTTTTATGAGAATGCCAAACGCTTTTATCGCCTATAGATACGTGGAAACGTCATCCGTAACTGGTTGAGGTAGGACTACATCATAAGAGGATTGTTTCTACAATAAATTTATTTCGTGAAGGTGGTGGACGAGTTTTGCGGATGACAAATGGTTTTGGCTACTTTTGCCGAAGCAAAAGTAGCCATATAGACATCTAAACATTTATTTAAAATGAAAAGAGACCGTCATAGACTTATAAAAAATTACAGAGTTTATTTCACTTCTTTCCCATACTGATCCGCCATGACTTCGACCAGTTGATCCGGTTTAACATATTTTTTGATAACGGCATCGACATCTGCCTTGGTCAGCTTGGCAATCGCCTGATCACGTTTCTCCCGATAGATCAGATTACGATCTTTTTCCAGTTGTGGAATCAGCATGCTGTGAATACGGCGATCATCTTCTAGTGCAGTGACGCGCTGTTTCAAAATCGTGGCTTTCGCTGCTTCAACTTCCTGCTCGGTTACCCCTTTGGCCAGAAGCTCATTCAATACCTTATGCACCGCTTGTGACACCTGTGCTGATCGGCCAGGCGTATAATTCGCCTGAATGCCTAATGCGCCTGAATCAATCCATTCATCATACTGAGCATTGGCACTGAAGCCATAAACCAGCGCATTTTTCTCACGCAGTTCCTGTGCTAAACGTGAAGACAACTGAGAATCACCCAGAATATGCCGGAAGACCAGCATGGCTGGTAAATCTACATGTTCTGCACCGACAGGGAATGTCATGACAGCCTGATAATGACCGAACTCGCGCTGTTCAGACAACGCATGGATTTTCTGTGCCGGATAAACTGTATATTGACCACTTAAGCGCTCATAAGGCTGCTTCGCTTTCCAGCTCGCAAAGTTATTTTTGAGGACTTTGCTCACGGACTTCGGATTAAATTCCCCTGTCACTGCGATCTGGGCATGATGCGTATTAAAGAACTGCTGATATAACGCTACGACATGTTCACGAGTAGCAGCCTGAATCTGTTTTTTTGCCAGTTCAGGTTCAAAATGATAGCGAAGGTCACCCGGCTGATAAATCTCGGTCGCGCGAGACATGGTCAGGCCGGCCACCATATTGGGCTCAGTATAAGGACGGTCTAACGCAGACAGGCTTTGTCCTTTAATCAGGTCAAACTGGCTCTGCTCAAAGGCCGGTTTATTGAGCACATCCAGCACATACTGGAAAAATTCCTCAAACTTCTCTTTTTTGGCACTGATCTGAATGCTCATGCCATTTTCAGAGGAACTGGCCGTGGCTGAACCACCGGACTCAATAATTTTATCGGCAATCTGTTGCAAGCTTTGGGTTTCAGAAGAACGCAGCAATAAGTAAGCTGTCAGATCCAGAATCTCGCCTTTATTGAACAAACTTTGTGCCGTGCCGAAATTAAGCGCAATGGTGGCATAAACTTTGTCATCCTGAGTCTGGGTCGGGAATAAAGCGTATTTAATACCATTCTTCAGTTTGCCCCGTTGAATCTGCTTGTCCTTAGCCTGTAAATATTGCTTGGACTGCGCCACATACTGCTTTACTTCTGCCTGATAGACACTGACATCTTTCAGCGGTTCTGCTGCTTCAGCCTGCTGGTCCAGAGTTTGAGCCGGCACTTCAGTCTGGGGCAACTCCTGTGCTTTTTTCTGATCTTCTGGTGTCGGCAAGATATTGCCAGAAATACGATATTCTGGCTTAAAGAATGCCTTATACACCTGATTGATCTGATTGACATCCAGCTTTTCTATGGCTTGCAGATCTTTGAAATACTGGCTCCAGTCACCTGAATAAGCCACTACATATTCACTTAAACGCGAACCTAAAGCGGTTGCGCTATTTTTAACATTGTCCGCCTGGTTTCGGGTTAGACTTTTAGCCCGGTTTAATTCGGTTTCGTTAAATGGCTGGCTCTGCTCTACACCCTGAATCAAGCCCTGCTCAACCTGCTTGACTTGATGATTTGGCGCATAGATGGCACCCATAAAGACCAGATTAAAATCTTTATCCAGCCAGGTCATAGACTGCACCGTAGTAGTTTTACCCGTCTCGACCAGACTCTGATACAGGTGTCCGCTAGGTTGCAATGTATATAAGATTGGAGACATGGCCAGCGTGGTTTTAATACTTTCTTCTGACTGGTTCAGATAAATATTAAATTTGGCCAGATCACTACCCTTTTGTACGGTAAATTCACGCTGTTTGATCTGTTCAGGTTTTAGCGCAGGCACTTTTACCGCTTCAGGTACTTTGCGGGACTGAATCGGACTGAAATGGGTATCAATCTGCTTCAGCACTTCTGCCTTATTAAACTTGCCTGAAATAATCATCAAAGCATTATTCGGTGCATACCAATGACGATAAAACTGGTTCAGCTCCTGCATCTTGATCGATTGCAGTTCGTTCAAGTCACCAATCGGTAATCGCCCCAGATACTGATTGCCATAAGCTGATTTAAATACCTGATCCATCAGTACGGAAAATGGCTGATCCAGACGGATTTCACGCTCACGTTTCACGATGTCAATTTCAGTCGGCACATACTTTTCTTGCAGGACCAGCTTGTCCATGCGTTCTGCTTCAAGGAAAATCACTTCATTGACCGCAGTCTGCTCAGGACGAATCACATTGGTATATTTGGTTGAGTAATAGTCAGTACTAGCATTGGTCATTAAGGTATATTGATCCAGACGGCGCTGAAACTCATCTCCCTTCACATTTTCCGTGCCTTTAAACGCCAGATGTTCAAGCAGATGCGCTAACCCACCTTTGCCTTGAGGATCATTCAGTGAACCGGTCAGATAGACCGTATTCATAAACACTTTATTTTCTTTATCATTGGGCGCAAGAATAATTCTTAAGCCATTTTCCAGTCGATATTCTTCGATATTCTGTTCTGTTTTCACCAATACTGGCTGTGCAAAACTGGCCGCAGTCCAGCCAGATAATAAAATCGCCATGCTTAAACGTTTAAAGCGTATTTGCATTGTTCATCCAAATTTTTAAGTGTGAATTTTTATTTACAGTCACTCTGATCTTAGAGAAAAGTCTCTATTATGAATAGTCTATTTTATGAGATGCCAAATAAAATACCGCGCAATTTCACGGTATTTTATTGAGTATGTTAATTAAATATAAAGTTCGGCCAGCATAAACAGTTTGGCATAACCTGAAATCTCAATGCGGTCTTGCTCTTTTAATGCACAATACAATACACCGCCACGCTGAGAAGCCTGATAAGCCACCAGTTCAGTTTTATTTAATTTCTCCGCCCAGATCGGTGCAATCCCGGTATGAATTGAACCCGTTACCGGATCTTCATTAATCCCGTTACTCGGTGCAAAATAACGTGATATGCAATCATATTGCGTATCACCAGCGGTAATCGCGACATCCAGTAATGGACCCGCCGCTGTAATCGCGGTTCTTTTTCCATTCAGCTGCTTCAGCAATTCAATATTGGGTTGCTCATCCAGCACATCTTCTACTGATTCATATTCAATAATATAACCTTGTGTATTCAGATAAACGTTTTTAAAAGGTTTCGTCAGGGCCTGTCTTAAGGCTTCCGGATAATCTGTGATGAGTTCAGGCTGACGGATGGGGAAATTCATCCGGATTTTGCCATCCTCATCCTGGCATACTGTAAAAATGCCCAGATCTTTGACATGAAAATAAATGGTTTTTGCAGAGCTAAAATCCTTGAATAATACAAAGCTGCTGGCCAATGTCGCATGTCCACAGAAATCCACTTCCTTGGTCGGCGTAAACCAGCGAATTTCATAATTTTCTGCATCCAGCACTTTGACAAAAGCGGTCTCAGACAGATTATTTTCCAGGGCAATATTCTGCATCAGGTGATCATCCAGCCAAGCATCCTGCACGATGACTGCAGCAGGATTTCCCTTAAATAGAGACGTCGTAAAAGCATCCACCTGGTACATTTTCATTTTCTTTACTCCTGTATGTAGGTGTTTAGTTTAAAAGCTTTTTTCCAGAAGAGGAATTTTATATGCTGTGGATCAGATGATTTATTTTTCTCCCTTTTCACTCATTAAGGTTCTTTATGAACAATTCACATATTCAAACTGTACCTTTAGAAAAAGCCTATCGCCTGATTACACATGGCCCCACTGTGTTAGTGTCTGCCAATGATGGGCAAGACACTGATGTCATGGCCGCTGCCTGGGCATGTGCACTCGAATTCAGTCCAGCAAAAGTCACCGTAGTACTGGATAAAAGCACCAAGACCCGAAAAATAATAGAAAATTCTGGCTACTTTGCCCTGCAGATTCCCACCCTCAAACAGCTGGAAATGGTCTATAGTCTGGGAACATTGAGTCTGTACAATGCCCCAGACAAACTGGAGCAGTCCGGTGTGCAGTTATTCAAATTCGCAGATCAAGAGATCCCAGTTGTAGAAGGTTGTGCCGCCTGGATTTTATGTGAGCTGATTCCCGAGCCACATAACCAGCAAGCCCATGACCTGTTTATTGGTAAGGTCATTGCCGCTTATGCCGATGATCGGGTGTTCCGTGATGGGCACTGGTTCTATCATGAAGTCAGCGAAGAATGGAAAAGTATTCATCATGTCGCCGGTGGTCACTTCTATACCATTGGCGAAGCTGTCGCAGTAAAAGATGCAGAATAAATAACTGATCTTTTTAAACAAATCATATAAAAAATTCTTGCAAACAGGCGACCTTGACCACAGTCAGACTGCCTGAATTTATGCTACTTTATCCATAATATCTGTTTGGTCTGATGTCTTATGATGCCGTTTAAAATCCACTGTATTGATGTCAAAAACTCATTACAAAATTATATCTGGTTGCTTGAACATACACCGACGCATCAGGTCGTGGTCATTGATCCCACTGAAGCTGCGTTAGTTCAGAATTACTGCGCCGAACATGGGCTTGAGCTGAGTCAGATCTGGCTCACCCACTGGCATAAAGACCATATCGGGGGCGTTCCGGATTTAATTCAAAAGCAATCATTACCGGTATATGGCCCAAAAGCTGAGCTGGAAAAAATTCCGTTTATTAACCATCCACTTGAACATGACGACCAGTTCAGTTTTCATGGTGTTGAGGTACAGATTATTGCCGTACCGGGTCATACCCTAGGCCATATCGTGTATTTCCTGGATGCTATTGATGTGCTGTTTTGTGGCGATACCCTGTTTGCCATGGGCTGTGGGCGGGTATTTGAAGGCACTTATCAGCAGATGTACCACTCTCTGACTCGTCTGGCTGCCTTACCGCCACGTACCCAGGTTTATTGCACGCATGAATATACACTGTCGAATGCACAGTTTGCCAAACATGTTGAACCGGATAATCCAGCAATTCTGGAGCGTTTCGAACAGGTTGAGCGTATGCGCATGCTTGGACAATGCACCTTACCCAGTACGATTGCAGCAGAACTGGAAACCAATCCTTTTTTACGCGCAGACAGTGTCGAAGAGTTTCAACATTTACGCGTGATGAAAGACTCGTTTTAAACTATAGCTGCTTAGAGCAGCTGATGCTTCTGAGCATGGTCATCCAGTTCCTGCTGGGTGACCACTCGTACCGCATTCATTTCATCAATCCTGACCAGCAATAATCCACCCAAAGCAGGTTGATAACGGCGCGCACTGCCAAATGGCGTATAAGCCACCTTGGACTGTACCGAAAAATCCAGCCAGTCTTCATGACCCAGCATCACAGCAACAGGCTCCTGCCCTTGCTGCTGCATAAGTTCAATTTGCTGTTTGACGTACTGTTCAATATTTAATTCAGTCATCATTAATCTTATTTAAATTACATCAATTTCAGTATAAAGGATTGAGCCTAACACCATGACCTGAATACTCTGAGACTTTGATGGATTGTATATTTTTAAGCCTTACTCAAACTCTAAAACTTTAAACCACGCTAATTCCTAATTTAAAATGAATAAAAAATAAACAATTACTGATTTAAATATTTGAATATTAATAACTATTCAAAAAATTATTTAGGTTTATAATTAAAATATTTAGTTACAACATCTTGAAAATAATAAAAAACATAGACTTAGATTGAAAACCTTATATTTGGTCTATATTATCTTGTTCATTAAATCCGCAAATTCAATTAAATTAATTTAAATAAGGGTATTTGCCCTTTAAAACGAAAATTCTCACCCTTATCTATGATTTAACTGATGAAGGAGTTATGTCGTGAAAAAAGTGGTTAAAGCAAAAAACGTTCTCGCATTTAGACTTTGGTTAGAAAAATTGGGGTATTCGGTTCGCACCCTGGCAGACAATCGTGGTTTTAGTTTCAGTTTTAAAAAAGAATATGGTCTGGTGACTTGTGATCTTTCAGGTAATGCATTGGCCATGCAACTGGGTGAGGAGTTTGAAGATCATCTGAAAGCTTAAATTTAATTAATCAATGCACTCATGATTTACCCTTTTATTTGAGTAAAATTCTCTTATTCCTATAATCAGCCCATTTCGATGGGCTTTTTTTCGTTTATAAAATTTCAGGCAAAAAAAAACAAGGCATCAACCTTGTCTCTTTTGATGGTGGGGACGGAGAGACTCGAACTCTCACACCTCGCGGCGCTGGAACCTAAATCCAGTGCGTCTACCAATTTCGCCACGTCCCCATCAG
>NZ_VOZC01000022.1:0-42764 GCF_013419975.1 Acinetobacter sp. YH12041
ACTGAGGATCAGAAAGCTTGTTTGAATCGATGTATTTCATCCGCAGATTATGCATGAATGCCAAGAAATCTGGAGTGCAAATATTAACCAAAAAGAAGATCGTTTTTTGATTTATGAAAGAGATCTAATACAACTCTATAAAGCAATGTAAACGAAAAATTCAAATCTTCTGCTAAATTAAAAATAAACCAAATGTGTGGAGGTTTGTATGAGAAATATACCAGAAGGAACCCAGGTTATTCATCATATATCAGCTCAGGACTGTGCATTCTATAAGGAAGAAAATGGAATTCTGAAAGTCTGGAATAGTGGCACTTGGGTGAATGCGATTGTACCAAATCTGGAAAAGATGATGGAGCTTGATTTCGAGTTAGAAGTACTCAAATCTATGTAGTGATTTAAAATTTAAAGATTCTTCTATTTAGGATCTTTAAATTTATATAGTGATGTTTTAAAAATAATAAAAAATATCTTTATGGAAAGGAGAATTTAATTGAAAATAAATTAGCAGTGGTTGATTATTTAAAAATATAGATCTGATGTTTAGTTTCAATTTGATATAAAATATGGAAAATAAATTATAAAATAGTAAAATTAAAACCTATGAAATAACTTAAAAAGACATTAAGTTCAAAAGCTTAAATTTTGGAATGGCAATATATTACATAGAAAAATTTTTTATAAACAAAGATTATTTTATTATTTTAAAGAAATAATCTATTAATTTTTTCAAATGAAATTCTATAAATTTATGAAAATTAAACAGATAGCGGTTGATAATAAGTGTTTAATTTATAGGCTGGATCTCTTATTTTTTGTTTTACTTTAGTTTAATTGTTCAAGATTATGTAATATTTTGTTATTTGGTTTTATGCTTATGTAGTGTATAAATAATATACAGCTCTCCATGAGGGTAAACACATGACTAAAGCAGAATTAGCTGTCTCCGCATTGGTCGTATTCCTTATTACCTTGATGGTTTATGGAGTAGGACAATCATTAAGTTATTAAAATAACTTTTTTCTAATGGTTCCTGTATGTAAATAAAGCCCTCCGTGGGCTTTATTTTGTTTCAGTCTGGGCCTGAATCACTCTTCTGATTTTCAGAATATTCTAGCGCAGCTTTTTGTGCTTCTGCGGCGGCTTTAGCTTCCAAAGGAATAGCATCTGCTGCAATAGTAGAAGTACCATAAAGGCCTATCATAATGAGTATTAGAATTTTCGAAAACTGTTTCATATGAAATCCTCTAATTTTCTAAAACTTGATTTCAGTGTAGGGGATAAAACTCTCTGGGCATGTATGAGCGGTGTCTGCTTATGTAAGATATTCGGGCTTAGCGTGAAAACCCTTTCACCTTATGTAAGAACAATTATCTTATGAATTATTTTGTAGAATTAATTAAAGAAATGTTTTAGAAATTGAAAACATTAAATGTTCTTAAATTTATAACTTGGAAGATATAAATTTTATAACCTTAGAATTTAATTCCTTTAAAGAAAATATTACCATTTATTGAATAAAATAATATGGATTAAAAAATAGTTCAAATAGGAACAATAGAAAATATTATAAAGCTAAGAATATTTGAACCTGAAAATAGTGACAAGATGACTTTGAATACAGATTTAATATTCAATTTACCTTATCATGTGTTTATTCCTTGACTGCGAAAACTATGGCCTACATTTTTATAGCCTCTCGTACTAAATATACTATTACTGCGTTAGTTCGATTCTGAACTGGAAACTTTGTGAACGTTGATACATCAATGCTAAATTTGGATCATTACTTTGGATCCACATCTATTGTTAGATTTTTTGAAGGGTTTTATTCAGAAAACCATATTTATATTCAGAGTTAAAACAGGTATCAACATGCAACGCTATGTAAGCGATGTAAATACCTCGAATAAAGATCTAATCAGAATTGAATGACTTAACTAAAGATGCTTTTACATTGACGTATTTGGATACAGCTCAGCGATTGGCTTATTTTATATAAAGGTTAGAGTGATTAATGGAACTTCCAGTGATAGAGACAGTTCTCCAAAGGAGTTTATGCTATGGCTAAATCAAGAGCAAAACACAAGCAGGTTCAGCAAAAGGATAAAAAGGACAGTGCTCAAAATGAAGAGCAACAACAGCAACAGCAACAACCCTCTAAACCATCACGTGCGAAAAAGCGTAAATAAAATTTAGACCTGATTCAACAAAACCCTCAGCTGAGGGTTTTGTTATTTTTAAGACTGTTTCTGAAAAGCAATCTGGAAAAAACATCATTAAAAATAACAGGATTTTGACTTTAAATTTCTGTGTCTTCCTTAAGATAAAACGAACCCCCATTAAACGGCTATGCGAGCTATTGTGAAAATTCCCAAAATCCTGCTTTTAATATTTTCCTTAAGCATATTACTTACTGCCTGTCAGCCACCGCCATCAGGTGAACCAGCGGGCTGGAAAAGCCCGTATCTGTATTGGCAATTAAAAAAATCTGAGCTGATTAGACCGGTAGAAATTCCTGTACAAGGAGTAAAACCTCGCCAGATTCAGGATACTTGGGGTGGAGCACGGAGTGAAGGTCGCAAACATGAGGGGACTGATATTTTTGCTCAACGGGGTACACCGGTAGTCAGTGCGACCCAAGGGATCGTCCGCAAGATTGGAACCAATAATTTAGGAGGTAAAGTTATCTGGATTACTGGTCCGAATTTAAGCCAACATTATTATGCACATCTGGAGGATTATGCTGAACATATTCAGGAAGGAGACTGGGTAGAAGCAGGTGAAATCATTGCCTATGTCGGTAATACCGGTAATGCGAAAAATACACCACCACATTTGCATTATGGGATTTATCTCAGTGGAGAAGGTGCGACTAATCCTTATCCTTATTTAAAGGTAGAAGAATTGGAATAAGCGCAGGTGAATGTAAAAAAAAATGTAAAAGATCGCCATCTAAAGATTGAAAAGCATAAAATAGCGTATCTCCCGCTTTTCCTGTTTTTATGAGTTTTGCTTATCGACCAGATATCGATGGCCTGAGAGCTATTGCAGTATCATTGGTCATTTTCAATCATCTCGGCTGGTCATTATTTTCTGGCGGCTATATTGGTGTTGATATTTTCTTTGTCATTTCCGGTTATCTCATTACGACCATTCTGACGCGCGATATTGAGTTGCAGCAATTTTCAATTGCACGGTTTTATAAGAAACGTGTGATCCGTCTGGCACCTGCATATTTTACTGTACTGGCAATTGTCAGCCTAATTGCCTGGCAGGTGATGTTGCCGGGTGAGCTGACGGAATATTTTAAAAGCGTCATGTATGCGACTGTGCTTATTGCCAATCTGTATATGCGGAATGAGGTAGGAGATTATTTCAGCCCGAATGTAGAAAATGTGCCGTTATTACATTTATGGTCATTGGGCGTAGAAGAGCAGTTTTATATTTTCTGGCCGCTCTTGCTATGGCTATTCTTGAGTAAGACCTCGCGTAAATATCTTTGGGTTGTCATTAGTGTATTCATTGTCGCTTTAGTTATATACGCCCAGCAGCAACTGACTCATAATCCGGCCAAAGCTTATTATAGTATGCCGGTACGAGCATTTGAGTTGTTGATTGGTGCATTGATTAGCTGCTTGCCAAAACTGAATCTGCCAAAAAAACTATTACAGGGATTGGTCTGGGCTGGAGTAAGTGTTCTATTTGCAACTGCAATTTATTTTGATCAGCAAACCCCATTCCCAGGACTGATGGCATTGATCCCATGTATTGCAACGGCACTGATTATTTATTTGGGGCAATCCATATCTTCAAGTAATTTATTATTGAGTAATCGTCTTAGTACATGGATTGGTAAAATTTCATATCCTCTGTATCTATGGCACTGGCCGATAATCGTGTTCTTTGGCATTTATATGCTGCCCTTGAATCTGGAAAATCAGATTATTATTGTTTTCCTATCACTTATATGTGCATTTCTGACTTATAAACTGGCTGAAACACCCCTGAAACGCTTTGTGATGGCTGCAAATTATAAAGTGATTATTCTTGGGTTTCTGTTACCTGCAGCCAGTTTTATTGCGATCGCCCAAACCATCAAAACACATGAAGGTTTCCCGGAGCGTTTTCCAAAATCGGTGCATGACAAACAGGAAGCATTACATACGTATGCTCATGTGATTCGCAGTAACTGTATGGATACCGCGGATCCAAATGTTTTACCCAGTGCTCAAGATTGTGTCTTAGGACAATCTAAAGAAGATATTGATTTCCTGTTGATCGGCGATTCGCATGCCAATGCCTATACTGCAATGCTAGATGAATGGGCAAAGGACGCCAATTTACGCGGTTATGATGCAACGCAAAGTTCGACCTTTTATCTGCCAGGTGTGCAGCGATTTGAGTTAAAGCTGAATCAATGGAAAGAACTGACCAAATTCCAAAAACGTAATGATGCTATTACTGCGCATCTGGCAGAAACCCATTATCCAATGATTATACTGGCAGGTTCTTATGCACCGTATTTTGGTGATGATGTAAAACTTAAAGATAGTGCTCATCATACTGAGGAAGAGATATTTAAAGCAGGCTTGATGAAGGCCTTAGAAATTGCCCATCAATCTAGTGATCAGGTAGTGCTAATTAATGATGTACCACGCCTTGATTGGGAGGGTATTCCTTCTGATTGTAATATTCGTAATGAGATTCTTCATCGGGACGCTGCATGTACAGTTTCCCGAAAAAGTTATGAAGCACATTTAAAGCAATTCAATCAGATTTTGGCAGAAGCAAAACTGAAATATCCACAATTGCAAATCGTTGATCCAACCAAAGTTATCTGTGATCAGCGGGCATGTAAAACGATGCTGAATGATGTACCTTTGTATCGGTTTAAGGATGATAATCATCTTAATGATCAGGGTTCACGGCAATTAGGCGTTGAATATCTAAAACAGTTTGGTAATCCGCTTAAAGCTTTGAAGAAAAATTAAAGGAATAAAACCACGTTTAATGACGTGGTTTTATTCCTTGGGAATTAGGTCATTGACCGATTTTCGTCTTTATTTAATTTTTTCTTCTTGAACAGAAACCGGTTGCTCATTCGTCTTATATTTGGAGGAACGCGTATTCCAGACCAGTTGCAAAGTTCCGGCTAATAAAACTAAAGCTGCCAGCATAAACTGTTGATGGTAATTCAATCCTAGATATTGCAGGGCACTAAAACTCAATCCACCAATCAGCTGAACAGCAGCAAAACATAGAGTCGCAATGCTCCAAAGCTTCTTATAGGCCAGTCCATACAGTTGCAAAATGGTATAAGAGGTGAGGAAAACTACAGCTGGATTCAACATCCCGGTAAAGAAAGAAGAACTAAAAGTCAGGAATGGATTAGCATTTAAAGTCGCAATGAAAATCGCCAGAATATACACACTATAAAGAATCTTCAGGGCAGTAAAATTGCCAAATTTTCTTGCCAGAATATAGGCTGAAAAAGCACCTAAGGCACTGCCCAAACCATATAGAATCCAGTTAAAGTTAATCCAGAACAAGCTTAATCCTAGTTCATGGCTGAGATAGTCAATCCAGAACAGGGAATGCGGAATATAGGCAAATGCGCTACAGGCATAAACCGCCAGTAAACTATAAAAGACTGTATTTAAAGGTGCTTGCGCAGGATGAGAAACAGATTGTTTAGCTAGATAGGGTTTAAATTGTGGTATCAGTAGGCTTAAGCAGATACAAATCATCAGGGCAAACCCACATAAAATCAGCCAGGCCGTACGTATGGAAATCTGGTCAAGATAAGGCAAAAACAGGGTAGCTAATAAAACCCCTAATCCAATCCCGCTAAAACCAATAAAATTGATTTTAAAACGGTCTTTTAAATCACAGCACTGAGCCACGACACTTGGTGACAAAATCATGAGCAGGCCACCACTAATACCGGAAATCACGCGCCAGCTGATATACCAGATTTCAGAAAACCCTGAAAAAGCGCAACAGAATAGGCTAACCATTCCAGCTATTGCAGCAAGCTGGATATAGGTACTTATGCTTCGGTCTTGAGGTAAGCGCATCGCTGCAAAAGCACCCATTAAATAACCCAGTAGATTGGCACTACCTAAAAGGCTGGCAAAACTCGCGCTCCAGACAAAGGCTTCACGTGTACCAGGTAACAGGGCAGTATAGGAAAAACGCAGAATGCCGATGCCTAAGCACATGCTCAGGCAGAGAAAAAGACTAAGCTTGACCGTATTTGAGGACATCCATGTACTCTTGAAGTTTTATATTTGTTCAAAAAATAGCATGAATCATCAAGCTAAAGGAGAAAAGGCTGAATAGATTTTTATTGAAAAGAAAAATTCTGGATTAACAGCATGCTTCTATTGTAAATATCTGTAAAGCTTATCGCGGAACTTTTTAGACAATAAAAAACCGCATTCATGAATGCGGTTTTTTGGAATTAATTTTATAAATTAACGCATTTTTGCCAAGAAACGGCCTAAACGGGTAATCGCTTCACGCAGTTCATTTTCTGCTGGCAGGAATACCACACGGAAGTGATCCGGTGTTGGCCAGTTGAAACCAGTACCTTGAACCAATAGAACTTTCTCAGCACGTAACAGATCAAGCATCAGTTTCTCGTCATCCTCAACTGGATAGATTTCAGGATCAAGACGAGGGAAACAGTACATCGCACCTTCAGGTTTTACACAAGATACCCCTGGAATCTCGTTCAGCATTTCCCAGGCAATATTACGCTGTTCATATAGACGGCCACCTGGGCGGATCAGGTCATTAATAGACTGATAGCCACCGAGTGCAGTCTGAATTGCATATTGTGCTTGGTGATTCGCGCAAAGGCGCATTGAAGCCAGCATATCTAGGCCTTCAATGTAGTCCATTGCCCGTGATTTATCACCAGTAATTGCCATCCAGCCTGAGCGATAGCCAGCAATACGATAGGCCTTAGATAAACCGTTGAACGATACACATAATTGCTTGCCTGCGAGTGAAGCTACTGACACATGTTCAATGCCATCGTAAACGATCTTGTCATAGATTTCGTCTGCAAACAGGATTAAGTCATATTTCTTCGCCAAATCAACGATTTGCTGTAATACATGACGCGGATAAACCGACCCAGTTGGATTATTCGGGTTGATAATCACGATCCCGCGGGTATTTGGCGTGATTTTGCTTTCCATATCCGCAATATCTGGATACCAGTGATCTTCTTCATCACATTTATAGTGAATCGCTGTACCGCCAGACAGGTTCACTGCCGCAGTCCATAATGGATAATCCGGCATTGGAATCAGCATTTCATCGCCGTCATCCAGCAGGCCTTGCATCGCCATCACGATCAGCTCAGATACGCCATTGCCGACATACACGTCATTCACGTGCATATCCAGAATGCCTTTTTGCTGGTAATACTGACAGATCGCTTTACGTGCCGGGAAAATCCCTTTGGAATCCGTATAACCAATCGCATTTGGCAGGTTCAGTGCAACATCATTAATGATTTCTTGCGGGGCTTCAAAGCCGAATGGGGCGGGATTTCCGATATTCAGTTTGATAATTTTATGTCCGGCTTCTTCCATCTCGTTGGCCGCTCGTAACACTGGTCCGCGAATGTCGTAGCAAACATGCTCAAGCTTAGACGATTTTTTGATCTCGCGAGGAGGGGTGTTACCAATACCGGACATAATTCCATCCAATTAATTTTTAAGTTAAACCTATAGATTACGCAAATATCACAATCTATGCTGAAATTTCGCTAGAAATTTTTTCATCTCTAGCGTAAATATGGAAGTACTGAAGCATGACATTGAATGTCAAAGATTTAAAGGAGTTAGTGATGGGAAAACTCAATAAAACAGACCGGGAATGGCAAAGAGAGTTATCACCAGAAGAGTTTCGCATTACGCGTGAAAAAGGAACTGAACCGGCATTCACAGGCAAGTACTGGAATACAAAACAGGAAGGGACTTATGTCTGCCGTTGCTGTGGTACACCACTGTTTTCTTCAACCACCAAATATGACAGCGGTTGCGGCTGGCCAAGCTTCTATCGTCCTGTGAGCAGCTCAGTTGTAGAGGAATTACCTGATACTTCACATGGTATGGTGAGAACAGAAATTGTTTGTCATCATTGTGATGCACATTTGGGACACGTTTTCCCGGATGGTCCGGAACCGACTGGCTTACGTTATTGTGTAAACTCGGCCTCTTTAGAATTACAAACACAAGAAAAAACTGACGAGGAAACTTATCCATGACCAGCATTTATCAGTTTGAAGCTGAGTTGTTAGATGGGAAAAACAAACGACTTGCAGATTATGAAGGAAAAGTACTTTTAATCGTAAATACCGCGAGTAAATGTGGTTTCACTCCACAATTTGCAGGTCTGGAAAAGCTTTACCAGAAATATAAAGAGCAGGGACTGGAAGTTTTAGGTTTTCCATGCAATCAGTTTGGCGGACAGGATCCAGGTTCAAATGAACAGATCGGGGAATTTTGCCAGAAAAATTATGGGGTTTCTTTCCCAATGTTTTCCAAGGTGGATGTTAAAGGCCCGGAAGCGCATGCGATCTTCCGTTACTTGACCAATAATTCCAAAGGAATTCTAGGAAATGGTATTAAGTGGAATTTCACCAAATTTCTGATTGGTCGTGATGGCAAGGTATTAAACCGTTTTGCACCTACCACCAAACCTGAAGATCTCGAAACAGAAATTGAAAAGGTTTTATAAGTTTATTTGAAATGTCTAATTTCTAATGAACAGAAAATAAGTGAAATAAAAAAATAATTTGTAGCCAACATCCATAAAAAAACCCACTTCTGGAAAGTGGGTTTTTTTATTTATATTTAGATCTTAAAAGATTAAAGAATCGCTTTTAAACGCTGAATCACCTGTTCACATTGTGCCAGATCAGCCACCAATGCCAGACGCACATGGTTTTCACCCGGGTTGCCTTGCGTAGTTTCACGAGACAGGTAGCGGCCTGGTAATACTTTGACATGCGCTTTTTCCATCAACATTTTGGCAAAAGTTTCATCATTGTCCACTTTAAGCCAATAGTAGAAACCGGCATCCGGTTTTTTCAGCGGGAGCAAGTGCCCTAATTCTTTCTGGAACAGATCAAATTTGGCACGATACTGTACCCGGTTTTCTTCCACATGAGCTTCATCATTCCAGGCAGCAATTGATGCTAACTGGTGTTGCACCGGCATTGCGGCACCGTGATAAGTACGATATTGCAGATAAGGTTTGAGTAAAGCTGCATCGCCTGCAACAAAGCCTGAACGCATGCCTGGCAAGTTAGAACGTTTAGACAGGGAGTGGAACACGACACAGTTTTTATAGTCATCTCGGCCAATCTCGGCACACACTTCCAGTAAACCTGTCGGTGCTTCATCAAACCAGAGTTCTGAATAACATTCATCAGAAGCAATGACAAAATCATATTTGTCTGACAGTGCAATCAGCTTTTTAAACTGTTCTTTAGAAAGAACAGCACCCGTTGGGTTGCCTGGTGTACACACAAATAACAGGGCAGTTTTTTCCCAGACTTCAGCCGGAACTGCATCAAAGTCGCCTAGGTAGCCATTTTCTTCAGTACAGTTAATGAAATAAGGTTTTGCACCTGCAAGCAGAGTTGCACCTTCATAAATCTGGTAGAAAGGGTTTGGCATCACCACATAAGGCGCATCTTCACGATTAATCAGCGCCTGAACAAAAGAGAAGATCGCTTCACGGGTACCGGAGACCGGTAATACATTGCTGTCTGCACTGATGCTATTGAGTTTAAAACGGCGAGTCAGCCAGTTGGCAATGCTTTCACGTAATTCAGGTAAGCCTTTGCTGTTCGGATAAGTTGATAGATGCTGGAAATTATCGATAATCGCCTGTTTCACGAACTCGGGTGCTGGATGCTTTGGTTCACCAATCGAAAGAGGAATCAAAGGCATATTCGCAGGCTGGATATCCGCGAAAAGTTTATTCAACTTTTCAAACGGATATGGATGCAATAAAGACAAGCTAGAGTTCATGAATGTGTTACCGAGCAGTATGTTAGTGTTGAGCATTGACCTGATGTGAGGCCTCATCTAGAGCAGCTTTTAATGCCGCTGCAAAATTGTCAGACTCTATTTGGGTCATTGGGCTGCCATCTTTTTTGGTGACAAAGAAAATATCTTCAGCACGTTCGCCAAGCGTAGCAATTTTGGCAGAGTGAATATCCAGACCCTGCATCATAAATAAACCGCCAATTTTCGCAAGTAAACCAGGATGGTCAAGTGTCGCAATTTCAACCATATTCTGGTTTAAAGCTTCATTAAGGGTGATATCGACGGTATTTTCAATGTCAAAATGACGTAACTGACGCGGAATCCGGCGCTGCATCAGACCTGGATATTCATCAGAATGGCTTAAGGCATCCTGTAAGGCTTCAATGACGGTCGCTTCACGTTCCGGATCGGTCAGAAGGGTGCCAAAACGGTCAAGGACAACATAGGTATCCAGACTGAAAGCTTTGGTTGCGGTAATAATCCGGGCATCCTGAACGTCCAGATTCATGCGATCCAGAACAGCAACCGTGGTAGCGAACAGATTTGGTTTGTCTTGGGTATAGATGAAGATCTGCACGGCATCCTGTGCATATTTACGATGTGCACGCATTAATACCAATGGTGCAGGATTATCGCCATGTTCCAGAATGGCGCGGGTATGCCAGGCGATTTCATCGGCAGATTCTTTCAGGAAGTAGTCATCGCCCAGTTCCTGCCAGACTTTTTCAACGTCATAAAGCGAGAAATGTTCTACCAGACGTTCACTGGCTTCGAATTTGGTATCTTCAATCAGCATCTGATAATCAACCGGACGACCAAGACCGGAACGGATGACATCACGCGCATGCGTATAGAGCTGACGCATCAAAGATGAACGCCAGGTATTCCAGAGTTTGGGATTGGTCGCATTAATATCTGCCACGGTTAGGGTATACAGATAATCCAGATGCTCCATATCTCCCATTTTTTCAGCAAATTCTTTGACTACATCCGGATCGGAAATATCTTTTTTCTGTGAAGTCACTGACATGGACAAATGGTTTTCAATCAGCCAGGCAACCAGATTGCATTCCCGTTCGGTAAAGCCATGGGTACGGCAGAACTGAATCGCATCGGCTGCACCAAGCTCACTATGATCACCGCCACGACCTTTGGCAATATCATGGAAAATAGCCGCTAGATAAACAATGTCACGACGTGCTAAGCGCTGGAACACAGAGCTGACCACAGGGAATTCTTTGGCAAATTCGGGTTCCTTGAAGCGGTTCAGATTGCGGATCAAGAGCAGGGTATGTGCATCCACGGTATAGATGTGGAATAAGTCATATTGCATCAGACCGGTAATCTGTCCGAAAGCCGGAATATATTTGCCTAGGACACCATAACGTTTCATCGCTACTAAGGTTTCATACAGGCGATGCGGTGAACGAATGATGGCCATAAACAGGGCTTGGTGTACCGCATTATCACGGAAATCCTGATCAATACGTTTAGCTGCCAGAGTAAGCAGACGTAAAGTACGAGCACGAATACCCTCAATTTCAGGACGATTGGCCAGCAAATAGAAGATTTCCAGAATGGCACTTGGCTTTTCCGAGAAAATCTTGTGATGTTGAACTGCTAACTTGCCATCGACTAGTTTAAAGTTTTCATTAATTTCTTCAATCTGGCGTTCATATTGGGGTAAACGTGGGGTAATGACTGATTCATTAAAATAAGCCAGTAGCATTTCATTCAGAGTCGAAACCTGCTGCGCGCTACGGTAATAGCGCTTCATGAACTGTTCGATTGGATAGTTCGGTGACTGACCTTCTTCACGGGTATAGCCAAACATCGCTGCAATATCCCGTTGATAATCAAACAGCAGGCGGTTTTCATCGCGCTTGGTCAGGCGGTGTAAATGATGACGAATTTCCCAGAGAAAGCTTTCAGCTTCTTCGAGTACGGCAAGTTCAAACTCTGAAATAAAGCCCAGATGCACCAGGTCATAAATACGGTTGACACGGAAATGACGTTTGGCAATCCAGCCAATCTGGTTAATATCACGGATACCGCCCGGTGCATTTTTAATATCCGGTTCCAGATTGCTTTCAGTATTATTGTGCTGAGCATAGCGTTTGTGCTGCTCGTCCATTTTCGCATCAAAAAAGGTTTTATCAGTCCAGGTTTGTGACACGATCCGGCGTGGCCACTTGGTTAAATTTTCATTGCCAATAATCAGACGTGCCTCGATCAAGGACGTCGCTACAGTAAGGTCGCTGCTGGCCTGATTGACACATTCATTGATGGTACGAACACTGATGCCCGGTTTGAAATTGCCCACATCCCAAAGCGAAGAAATAAAGCTGGAGATCAGCTTTTCCTGCTCTGAAGTGAAATCATCTTCTGAGAGGATCATGATATCGACATCTGAATATGGCAGCATTTCGCGGCGGCCATAACCGCCGACTGCGAAAAGCGCCAAATCGGTCTGATCAAGTTCAGCATGATTCCACAGAAATTGCAGGGCTTCATCAATCAGGTTAGAACGAGCCTGAATGATGTCACGGATGGACTGTCCATTTTCAAAACATTCCTGAAGCTGATTTTCTACATCGCTACGCCATTGATTGATCGCTTTGATGTCATTGTGACTTTTAATGTAATTCAGCAGCGGGGAGGTATTGATCATGAACAGTGGTCCGTTGTATTTACTTAATTTTGATGAACATTAACTTGGTCAGCAACCTGTTGAACCAGCTCGCGAGCCTGTTCAATGCTTCCTGCACGCGCAGTCGCGACACCCATACGGCGGCGTTTAAAACCTTCAGGTTTACCAAACAGGCGTAAATCGGTATCGGCATGGGCTAAAGCAAGATTCAGGCCAGAAAATGAAAGATTGCGATCATCGACACCTGCGTAAATCACGGCACTGGCAGCCACACTATGGCGAGCTGTATTGACTGGTAAGCCTAAAATAGCACGGGCATGCAGTTCAAATTCACTCTGGAACTGGGAAGCTAAAGTGACCAGACCAGTGTCATGCGGGCGAGGTGAAACCTCACTAAACCATACTTTGTCGCCTTTGACAAAGAGTTCTACACCAAAAATGCCGCAACCGCCCAATGCCGTGGTGACTTTATTGGCGATACGTTTTGATTCTTCCAGAGCAGCGGGACTCATTGGCTGAGGCTGCCAGCTTTCTACATAGTCGCCTGAGTCCTGACGATGTCCAATCGGATCACAGTAAGAAGTTTCGATTTCGCCAGTTTGAGGATTCTTAGCCCGCACAGTAAGCAGGGTAATTTCAAAATCGAAATCAATCTGTGATTCGACAATCACTTTGCCCTGATTAACTCGACCACCTGTTTGCGCATATTCCCAGGCAGCATCGACTTCTTCAAAACTTTTCACGCGAGATTGGCCTTTACCTGAAGAAGACATCACCGGCTTCACAAAGTTTGGATAACCAATGTCATCACAGGCTGCGCGGAAAGATTCCAGAGAATCGGCAAAGCGATAAGCAGAGGTCGGTAAGCCTAGTTCTTCAGCCGCCAGACGACGAATGCCTTCACGGTTCATGGTCAGGTTAACTGCTTTAGCTGAAGGAATTACGGTTGCAATATTCTGTTCTTCAATTTCAACCAGCACTTCGGTCGCAATCGCTTCAATTTCAGGAACAATGAGATGCGGCTGAATTTTTTGAATAAGCTGTTTGAGTTCTGCTGCATCTGCCATATTTAAGGCATAAGAAAAATGTGCCACCTGCATGGCAGGAGCATCTGCATAACGATCTGCAGCATGAACTTCTACACCTAAACGTTGCAAGGAAATCACCACTTCCTTACCTAGTTCTCCTGAACCTAGCAATAGAACTTTAAAAGCTGAAGATTGAAGAGGAGTACCAATAGTCACGTTCATGTGTATTATCCATGCTTGATTTTATGGACTTTTAGCATAACAGAACTCAATGCCGAGATAAGCCGAGTTTCATACAAAATTGTGATATTAGCCAGCAGTTTTATTTATAAAAGTTTATAGAGAATTGCATCTGAAATCAGGCAGTTCGCTTTACTGTATTTTTCACCGGGTTTAAATGATAAATCCGGTTTTGCGGATTGGGTTTTTCCATATGCAAAATTTGCTTGTCATTGAGCTGAAGTTGATAGAGAAGTTTCAGACTTTGTATTCTCTTAAAGGCATAAAAGGGAATGACAAAAGGACAGATAAAACCAAATATCCATAGCAATAAACCAAATCCTGAAAATTGCAGTGCATCTAAGAATACAGTGAAAAAGTGGAATTGATGATTTGACACTGCGACAAGTGCAAAAAATAGAAACAGTAAAATTATACTAAAGCAAAATACATAAATGAGATTTGGAATGCCTTTATGTAGCAGGCTCCATCGGCTAAAAATGATTTGTTTGGGATGCAGATGGATTACCTGTTGAGTCTGATTGTAGAGGGCAATGATTTTATTTTTGCCATGCTTCTGAATATAAATGACACGGACATGATCTGCGGGTTCAGCAACCACTTCTACAAAATGACCAGTAAAATTCTGTGCATTAATAAGGCATTCAAAATAGCAGCCGGGTAATTCATATTGGCTAAAAATAGCTAACATCTCATCACGTCGATAATGAATAAATATTTTACCTTCAATTATTTGCTTTGGCTCGAACATGCCAATATTTTCCTTACTTTTTTTCTTATATAAAAAAGACTTATGCAATTAATTTAGCATAAGTCTTGAATGAGATTTTTAATTTTCTAAAAGGCTTAAAAAGGTACAGAGATATAGGTATAGATCAGGCCATAAGTTAAAGCTGCAGTTAAGGTCGCCATGACAATTTTCTTAAACTTGAAATACAGTCCAGCGAGTACAATAAAACCGATCAGCATGGCAAAGCTTTTATCTGGCATTTCCAATAAGGGCGGTAAGGTCGCCACAACCAGCATGGAACTGATAGCAGCAATCCCAATTGAACCCAAAGCAATTTTCAGCCATAGCGCACCACGTTTTTGCGAACCCTGCTGAAATTTTTGAATTACATAGAAAGGGCCAAAACGTGAGGCAAAATTGGCAATCCCGACAATAATTCCGACCAAGATAATTTCAAGATTCATGATTGATCTCCTGCATATTCAGGATCTGGTTTTTTCAGCACATAGTGCTTGAACAGGCCGGCCAAAATACCGGAACTGATGCCGATAAAGATCGCAGCGGACAAATCGATAAAATAACAGGCTACCGCTGAGACAATAATCGTGATGGTCACCACAAAGGTATGTTTCTTTTCAAAGGCTGCCAGTAAGAAACTTAAGAACAGGGCAGGTAGCAGGAAATCTAAAGCCGCCTGCAAGAATTGTGGCAGGTGACTGACTTGATCAGCAAATAAGCCGCCTAAAAATGAACCTGTCGCCCAAGATAGCCAGCTAAATAGACTCAGACCGAGCATCCACGACTCTGACCATTCCTGACGCCGTTGTGACAGCTTGATCATACCTGAAGCAAAGACTTCATCAGTAAGACCCCAAGCCCAGACTGCGGTTTTCTTCAGGTTTAAACGATCTTGAATCAGGTTTTGTAAAGCTGGGCCGTATAAAAGATGACGAATGTCCAAGGCAATCACGGTCAATGCAGTCATCCAGATCGAAGTACCGCTACCAAGTAACGCTACAACTAAAAACTGACTGGCACCGGCATACATGGAGCAGGACAGAAATAAGGCTTCCCAGGCAGTAAAGCCGAACTGGGTGGCAGAAACGCCAAAGGCAAAGGAGACCGGAAGGTAAGTAAATATAATGGCCTGGCTATCTTTGGCACCTTGCCAGAAACCGGCAGGTTGCATCGCTACTGGATTGTGGTCAGACACAAAACACCTTGAGGGAGAGAGTTAAAACAGGGATTAAATCAAGATTGTGTATTGTACGCGAATTTACTAGCATAGTGCCGAAATGTTTAACTGGCGATTCGGATATGTTGATGTTCAAGACACGTGCAATGCTGGTCGGTGTTTTAATCGGCAGCACCTTATTTCTTCAAGCTTGTGGAAATGACAGTCAAGCGCCAAAAGCCGAAATTAAAGCGGCACCTAAACTCTCTAATGATGCGACCACTTATGCCAATGCTGCATGGCAATTCATGAATGAAGTCGATCCGCTGGTTTATAACAAGGAAATGGAACAGATAGATGCTCAGGTACGTCAACCGGCCCGTAAATTGAGTACTGACTGGCGCATTAATGTGAAAATGACTGACTCAGTGACGGAAGGAAAATATGCCTTATGTCGCAAGGCGTTAACCAGTCTGGAAATCTGGGCACGTAGCACCGTTGAAAATAGCAGTAGTGTGGCACAGAAACAGGCCGACTATGAGCGTGATAAACAGCAATGTCAGGGAGCTATTGCTCATCCTGAACTGGGAAATACTGATCCAAAGCAGAAAGGTAATGCAGTAGCTGAACAGTCTTAATCGGGTTTTATAATCTTCAGGCGGGACTTCGGTTCCGCTTTTTTGTTATAAAAAACGATTCTATTTATATAAATAAACAATAATTAAAATCAAAAAGATTGCCCTGAATCATTAAAAAAGTCCTATAATTGACTCATAATCAAGCGATTTAGAGATAAAAGTTAATTTTTGGAGTCATTTTAAATGTTTAATAAATTGTTTTTAGCGATAAGTATGAGTGCTGTTTTAGTAAATGGAGTACAAGCTTCTTATGCGTGTGAAGTGGCACCATGTACCAATGGCTTCGATAGCGTCAATGTCTGTGAATTGCGTTCTTAAATTTTAAATCCATCTCCCTATAGAAAAAATTAAACAGCAAAAATTAAAAGAAGCCTCAGAATAAGGCTTCCCATACAATAGACGATCATGTCTTAAAGCAACATGAACAGACGTTCTAGATACAACACTGCTCCGCCCAAAAGTATACTGAGACCACAGAGCAAACGTAAAGAGTGCCAAGACATGAGATTACGTCCTACTGTGTTCATTTATGTTGAAAGTGCTTCTAGATAACGGCGATTCACTTCCTTCCAGTTCACAACATTAAAGAAAGCGGCAATATATTCAGGACGACGGTTCTGGTATTTCAAATAGTACGCATGTTCCCAGACATCCAGACCTAGAATCGGGGTATTGCCATGCATGAGTGGTGAGTCCTGATTGGCGCTGCTTTCTATGATAATGGTTTGATCAGGTGCCACGCTGAGCCAGGCCCATCCGCTACCAAAACGGGTCAGGGCTGCCTTGGTAAAAGCTTCTTTAAAGGCTTCAAAGCCGCCAAGCTCCTTGTCGATCGCCTGTGCAATTTCACCTTCAGGATTGCCACCTCCACTTGGACTCATTACTGTCCAGAACAGGGAATGGTTGGCATGACCGCCGCCATTATTAATCACATTATTTTTCAAATCTTCAGGTACCTGATTGGCTTTGCTCACCAGTTCTTCTACAGAAAGATCTTCCCATTCTGTGCCTTCAATACCTGCATTGATGTTGTTGATATAAGTTTGATGGTGCTTGGCATGGTGGATTTCCATGGTTTTAGCATCAATATGCGGTTCCAATGCATCATAAGCATAAGGGAGTTCGGGAAGGGTATAGCTCATTTTTAATTGTCCTTAAGCGTGATTGAGTGAGTGGAATTCTCGACTAAATTTTAAAATACGCTTGAGTTGTATTAAATACAATGAGAATTATTATCATTAATGTTATGGGAAGAGATTTTTATAAATAGGATGTAAAGATGCGTATGAGAATAGCAAGAAGCCAAATTTAGTAACAAAAAAGCCCCAGATTTGGGGCTTTTCTTTGGCTTCAACTTATACGTTGAAACGGAAGTGCAGAACGTCACCGTCCTGAACGATATAAGTTTTACCCTCTAGACGCCATTTACCTGCTTCTTTAGCGCCAGCTTCGCCGTTATACTGTACAAAATCATCATAAGCAATACATTCTGCACGGATGAAGCCTTTTTCGAAGTCAGTGTGAATGACACCCGCTGCTTGAGGCGCAGTAGCGCCGACTTTAACCGTCCAGGCGCGAACTTCCTGTACACCGGCAGTGAAGTAAGTTTGTAGGCCAAGCAGTGAATAACCTGCACGGATCACCACGTTCAAACCAGGCTCTTCCATGCCCATTGCTTCCAGGAATTCAGCACGGTCTTCATCTTCAAGCAATGAAATTTCAGCTTCGATCTGGTTGCAAAGTGGAACCACGATTGCATTTTCAGCAGCTGCCAGTTCACGTACCGCATCGAGGTGCGGGTTGTTTTCAAAACCGTCTTCTGCCACGTTAGCGATGTACATCGTTGGTTTAAGTGTTAACAGACCAAAGCCACGAACCAGTTTACGTTCGTCATCATCCAGATTTGCTGCACGGGCAGGTTTGCCTTCATCAAGCAGAGGTAAGATTTTTTCTAGAACGGCTTTAGTGGCTACAGCTTCTTTATCGCCACCTTTTGCAGACTTCGCCAGACGAGTCACTGCTTTAGTCACAGTTTCAAGGTCAGCTAGAGCAAGTTCAGTGTTAATCGTTGCGATGTCATCAAGCGGATCAATTTTACCGTTGACGTGAATCACGTTTTCATCTTCGAAACAACGAACAACATGAGCAATTGCATCAGTTTCACGGATATTCGCCAGGAACTGGTTACCCAGACCTTCGCCTTTAGATGCACCAGCAACCAGACCCGCGATGTCCACGAATTCCATGGTAGTTGGTACCACGCGTTGTGGTTTTACGATTTCAGCAAGTTTGTCCAGGCGTGGATCAGGCACAGGCACGATACCGGTGTTTGGTTCAATCGTACAGAATGGGAAGTTTTCCGCAGCAATTGCAGCTTTAGTTAATGCATTGAAAAGCGTAGATTTACCAACGTTAGGCAGGCCTACAATACCACAATTAAAACCCATGAAATAACTCACAAAGCGTTATATAAAAATTGCCAGTGATTTTACATGAAAGCCATGACAAAGTCAGGTCATGGCTGGGTGCTTTGTTGAAAACTTATGAAATAGATGTTTTTAAATTTTACGTTTATCGAGCTGATTCGATAGGGTGTCACCAGTGGCCTGAACCAGCATGACCAGAATCACCAGCACCACAATCACCGCCAGCATGATCTGCATGTCAAAACGCTGATAGCCATAACGGTAGGCAATGTCGCCCAGACCACCGGCACCAATCGCACCGGCAATGGCGGATGAGTTAATCATGGTCACCAAAGTGACGGTAAAACCGGCCACAATCCCTGGTAAAGCTTCAGGTAATAGCACATGCCAGATAATTTGCTTACGGTTACAGCCAATCGCTTGAGCCGCTTCAATCAGTCCCTGATCTACTTCACGTAAACTCACTTCAGCAATACGCGCAAAGAAAGGAGTCGCGGCCAACGTTAAAGGTACAACGGCTGCCCAGACGCCATAGCTGGTGCCTACAATCCAGCGGGTAAGGGGAATTAAAGCGACCATTAAAATCAGGAAAGGCACCGAACGGGTAATATTTACAATCCAGCCCAGAGCCTGATTAATGGGTTTGGATGGATAGATCCCGTGTTCAGATGTACTGACCAGTACTACTGCCATCGGTAAACCAATCAGAAAGGCAACGATTGCGGATACACCAACCATGATGAGGGTATCGGTGGTTCCTGTTAGTAATAAATCAATGAGTTGGTCGTGCATAGCCAATCACCTCAATCTGTGCAATGTGTTGTTTTAGTTTTTGCTGAAGTAAGTCAGTATCCAGATTTAGATCGGCAACTGCGACAATCAGGCTACCGACCAGATGATTCTGGATGCTGTCGATATGACTTTGATAGAGATGCACCGGATGCTCGAACTGTTCGAAAATCACTTTCAAATCTGGTGAATGCTGAACACTAGAGGCATAGCGCAGTTTGATAATGCTATGCGTGGTATCTGTTGTCACTTCAGGACTGATCGAAAATGGCAGTTCCAGCTGTTCCAGATTCAGCAGTTCCTGGGTAATTTGCTGCTGTGGATTGGAAAACACTGACCAGACTTCACCCGCTTCAACAATTTCACCTTTTTCAATCACGACGACTTGATCGCAAATTTCACGAATGACCTGCATTTCATGGGTGATTAGTACAATAGTGATGCCGAGTTTCTGGTTGATTTCTTTCAGTAAAGACAGCACCACTGAGGTACTTTCCGGATCCAGTGCAGAAGTGGCTTCATCACAGAGTAGAATTTCCGGGTGATGCACCAGCGCGCGGGCAATACCGACACGCTGTTTTTGGCCACCGGATAGCTGAGAAGGGTAGTTCTGAGCCTTATCGCTTAAGCCGACCAGTTGCAGCACTTCGTTTACACGCGCATCAATGTCTGATTTTTTATAATTTGCAACTTTTAAAGGCAGAGCTACATTTTCCCAGACGGTTTTGGCAGACATCAGGTTGAAGTGCTGAAAAATCATGCCAATACGCTGACGAAGCTGGATCAGTTCAGCATGGGTTAAGCCAGCCAAATCCTGCTGATGGATATGGATATGACCTTCGCTGATCTGTTCCAGACCATTTAGGGTACGTAGCAGCGAGGATTTCCCCGCACCACTTTTCCCGATAATCCCGAAGATCTTGCCTTCAGGAATATCCAGATTGATGTTTTTCAAGGCATGTACCGATTTGCCTTGTACCTCATAGTATTTATTCAGGTCACGGATTTTGATATGTGGGACGGAAAACGCCACCTGAGAACCAAAACTCACCATAGTATTCACCTTATTTCCAGCCCGGGAACCAGAGCTTCGCACCAAAGTCAGCATCTAATGCTTCCTTCACGCGAGGTGAGTTCTGATAGATTTCCACAAATTTTTTCAGCTTGTCATTTTTGTCCTGATAGTCCTCACGTACGGCAAACAAGATCGCGTAACGGTTGTCTTTGTTAGAGTCAAATAACAACGCTTGTTCTGGATCAGCTGTTTTAGCCAGACGTAGATAGTGCGGGTAACCGAAAGCCAGATCAACATCATCAATGGCACGTGCAGTTTGCGGACCTTCAACCTCAACGAATTGCAGATTTTTCGGATTCACTGCAATATCTTTCAGGCTGGAAAGATGGTTATTCGGATCTTTTAAAGTCACCAGTTTAGCCTGTTGTAATAACAATAGAGCACGGCCTTGGTTGACTGGATCGTTTGGCACCACAACTTTCGCGCCGTCTTTAAGTTCATCCAGACTGTTAATTTTCTTGGAATATAGACCAACATGAGTTGCTGCACCTTTGGCAAAGGCTTTGATCTTGAAATCAGTTTCTTTCTTCGCATTATCCAAAAATGGCTGATGCTGGAAGAAGTTAGCATCAATGTCACCATGATTCAGGGTGATGTTTGGTGTGTTCCAGTCTGAGAACTCGACCAGTTTGACATTGATGTCTTGCTGTTTGGCCTCTTCGGCTGCGACTTGTAAAGGTTTAGCGAAGGACGGGCTGATCCCAATCACCAGTTCATCCGAACCGGATTTCTTTTGTTGATTCCAGATCACCAAGCCGATAATCACGGCGGCAATAATCACCCCAATCATGGTGAATTTTGTTTTAGCTGTTTGTGCCATGTTGCACCTCAAAATAAATTTATGCTGATTGTTTTTGCTTTAAGTTTGTGTTCGCGGTAGAGGCAGAGTTTTGACATCGGAATTGCTGTACTGGATGCGCGCTAGGTAAGCGGTCACCTTGCTGAAACAGCTTGTGTCTGAAACTGCCTTGTTCATATTCAGTTTTATAGCGTCCGCGCTGCTGTAATTCAGGAATCACTAATTGGATAAAATCCTGATGTGATTCAGGTGCCACCGTGCGGGTCAGGTTGAAGCCATCGATACCAGTTTCATCAATCAGCTGAATTAGCTTTTCTGCCACCGTTGCGCCGCTACCCACGATCAGTGGATAACGTCCGCCTAGCACATGTTGAGCCTTTAGGTCATTGGGTGTGATCTGCTGCTCTTTGAATTTGTCATTAACCGTCGCAATACTATTGGTCTTCTTGTAAGGAATTGGTTCATCATCAGCAAATTTGGACAGGTCAATGCCAACTGAGCTGGAATAATGTGCAAGACCTGCTTCAGGGCTGGCATAGGCGCGATATTCATCCAGCTTTTGCTGTGCTAGTTCATCCGTTGCTGCAGTGACCACGGTAATGCCGACAAAAATCTTGATCGCTTCAGGATCATGGCCTTGTTCAGTGGCCTGACGACGAATCTGATCAACCTGTTTTTTAATCTTGTCCGGATGATCACCACCAATAAATATGCCTTCAGTATGTTGAGTAGCAAAGGCCATACCACGCGGTGAAGCACCGGCTTGGAACAGCACAGGCGTACGTTGAACAGAAGGTGAAACCTGGAACACGCCCTGGCTACGATAAAATTGACCCTGATGATTGACCTGGTGCACCTTGGCTGGATCAGTAAAGATACGTTGCTGCTTATCTTTTAAGACAGCATCATCTTCCCAGGAGCCTTCCCAGAATTTGTAGCATAGCTGTAAAAACTCCTCGGCCTGTTCATAGCGCAGGTCATGGTCTTTCAGGCCATTTTCACCAATCAGGCGCTGCGCACTGTCCAGATAACCTGTCACGATATTCCAGCCGATACGACCATTAGTCAGGTGATCCAGACTGGCAAAACGGCGGGCGAACTGATATGGCGACTCATAGCTGAGATTCACCGTGACCCCAAAACCGAGATTTTTAGTGACAGCTGCCATGGCAGATACCAGTGTGCTTGGATCATGGCTGGGTAATTGAATCGATTCTCTTAGTGTCAGATCAATGCCGTTTTGATAGACGTCATAGACTCCAGTAATGTCGGCAATGAACAGACCATCAAACAGGCCTTTTTCTAGCGTTTTTGCCAGATCAGTCCAGTAGCTCAGCTCATTAAAACGGTGTGATTCATCCCGTGGATGAGTCCACAGACCATGATTGATATGACCCACGCAGTTCATATCAAATGCATTCAGTAGGATTTTTTTTGCTTTCGAGCTAATTGTAGTATTTGTCATTACAATGTCCCCCGGCGTGGAGGCAGTACGCCATTCAGCAAATAATTAGCGATGAAATAGTACTTCCAGCGTGAAGCATCGTGCAGGGTATGCACGCGGGCATTGCGCCAGAAACGATCCAAGCCATCTTCGCGCTGGCTACCACGACTGCCAGCCAGTTCAATCAGCTTCGATGATGCTTTTAATGCGGTTTCAGAACTGTGTGCACGCACTTTGGCTACATCTAGAGAGGCTCTGGCAACACTGACCTCAGTCGGAGCAACCTTGGCGGCATCAACAGAACGTGCGGCCTGTTTGAGTAACACTTCAGAAGCACGCACATCAGCTACCACACGGCCCAGTTCAAGTTTGGTCAGCGGATCATCGGTGGCCTTGTCCACACCAGAATCAATCCACGGACGCGCCTGACGTACACGGTCCAAGGTTTCCTCAAATGCAGTACGGGCAATGCCGGTTTCAATGGAGGCATGTAGCAATTGTGCGAAAGGACCGGAAATGGTTGGGCGGGAATAGGCCGTATCAAAACGTACCACATCTTCCTCAAGCACCTGCACGTTGTCGAATTTCACCGTGCCGCTGCCAGTGGTACGCTGGCCAAAACCGCTCCAGTCATCAATCAAGGTGAGACCTTCACTGTCACGTGGGACAAAGGCCAGGAATTGCTGTTCGCTTTCATGCACGACCAGTGTCGGAATGCGGTGCGCAAACAGGCTGCCGGTGCAATAGAATTTTTCGCCGTTAATGACATAACCTTGCTCGGTTTTGCGAATCGCAGTTTGGCGCTGTGCAGCAGTCTTGGTCTTGAATTCAGCTAGGGCATTACCAAAACGAGCACCTTTTAAGACTTCGGCATAGAGTTTCTGTTTTTGTTCCTCCGTGCCGTTATTGCGCAGGATTTCGAGACCATAGAAATGGTTTTGCGGAATCTGACCGATTGATCCATCCACACCGCTCATTAGGGCAATGACTTGTGCCACCGTATAGCTAGACACTTCTGCACCACCATATTCTTTAGGTACAGTAATCGCCCAGAGTCCGGACTGGCTATAAGCCTCGATTTCTTCGAAAGGCAGAATACGTTCAGCATCACGTTGTACTGAATTAATCTTGAACTGCTCTGCCAGATTATGGGCAATTTCTAGTGCTTCTTCATCAGATTTGATGATGTGCGCATGTGCCAGCTGTTCTGACTGCAATGGACTAATGTTTTGAAATGAAGTCATGGCAAATATCCTTAAATCCAGGCGTGGCGGGCAGGGAGTTTATGATTTAGGTAATAATCCCCAAGTGCATGCAGCTTCCAGCGGATCGGGTCATGCAAGGTATGCACACGGGCATTACGCCAATGCTGATCCAGATTGTGCTGACTGAGGCTGGAGCGACTTCCACCCAATTCCAGTAATTTTTCCGAGATATGCAAAGCTGCATCATTGGCATAGACCTTGGCTTCAGCCACTAGAATTGAGGCTTTGGCTGCCTGCTCATCAGTCACAGATTCCAGCTGATCCAGTTCATCCAGATATTCAGCGGCTTCATCCAGCAGTAAAATCGCGGCATCGAGCAGCACAGAAGATTTGCCAACTTCCTGCAGGGTATAATGTTCTAAGCTGGCTTTTTCGACTTGAGCATCGACAATTGGACGTGCTTTTTGTACGGCAGTCAGCGTATCGGCAAAAGCAGCTTCGGCAATGCCGACATCAATCGCGACCTGCATCAATTGGGAATAGGCACCGCGGTAGCTTGGTTGATTTCCTAACAGACGCTCATCAAAAATCAATAGCGGATCAACTTCGACATGCTGAAGTTTGACGGTACCACTCGAAGTCGTGCGTTGACCAAAGCCATTCCAATTGTCGATCACTTCCACACCTTCAGCATTGCGGTCGACAATGGTTAGTACTACATGGCCTTCTGGATGAATCGCTTTAATCGCTAACCAGTGCGCGAAGCTGCTGCCGGTTGAATAAAATTTTTCACCATTCACAAAATAGCGGCCATTTTCAAATGTTAGAGTAGTGGCAAGCGTCTTGGTATCTTTGGTATTGCGTTCTGGACCGCCATTCGCCAGACGCTTACCTTTTAGAATTTCGTTATAAATAAACTGTTTTTGTTCTTCTGTGCCCATGATCTCGATCATGTTGAGTAATGCGATCTGGTTCTGCGGAATTTGCCCGACACTTGAGTCAGCCTTATTAATAATCCGGAATACATGCGCCAGGGTTTTATTGGCAACAAATGCACCGCCGTACTGTTTCGGAATACGCATGCCGCCCAGGCCTTTCTGGCTGAACAGGTCAATCTCAGCAAAAGGTAATAGACGTTGCTGATCACGCTGATTACGGCCTTCCAGGGCAAAGTCTGCAACCTGATAAGCAGCATTAATCGCGTCAAGATCATTTTCGATGATATGAACTTTTTCAGAAGTTAAACGAGACATAATGACATCCTCAATCGATGCCAAAACGTTACAGCGAAAGCTTTATGTAATTAAGCAATTGCTTTTGCAAAGCTTATAAAAAAAGCTCTTTAAGATAAAAACTGCTAGATTCTTATAAATTTGGAATATAGTAACTGATTAAAATTAAATAGATTTTGAATAATTTCTTAATTTTAATAGATGTTTTTAAAGCAGTGCATATCTGCTTTATAGATAATCAAGACAAAAAAATGTATAAAAATACTCATCGCCGTGTTGAATAAGCAACATCTTTATTTTGAATAAAAAGTTCATTGTATTTCCAGTCTGGGGTGACTAAAGTATCCGACTAAATTGGATGGTTTTAATGCGATCTAACCTAAAAACAAGCATGGAGAATTTATGCGCATCTTATACCAGTTTCCACTTTCTCATTTTTGTGAAAAGGCACGCTGGATGCTGGATTACAAAGAGCTGGAATATGTCGCGCAAAACCTCATGCCGGGTGCCCATCGTGCCTTTGCCCGCCTGAAAACTGGACAAAACCGTTTACCGATTCTGCGTGATCAGGAACGGTGGATTGCGGATTCGACCAAAATCGCTCTATATCTGGATGAGCAATATCCTGAACACCGTCTGCTACCTGCAGAAGCAAGCTTGCGTCAGCAGGCACTAGATATTGATGAAATCACCCAGGAATTAGGCCGCCATGTGCGTCGCTGGATGCTGGCTCAGGCTTTATCGCATGACCATGAATCGATGGATATTCTGATTGGAGAAAAAGGCTATCTGCGCCAGTTTGAAAAATTCTCCAAGCCATTGCTAAAAACCATTTTGACCAAGGGTTATGCCTTGACTGAAGAAACACTGGAACAGTCCAAACAATTTATCAAGGATTCGGTTGAGCAGCTTAACCAGATCCGTATGGAAAAAGAAGGACCTTATCTCGTCGGTTCGCGTTTCTCTCTGGCCGATATTGCGGTTTGTTCGATTCTGGCCCCTCTATTGGCTATTCCGGGAACGCCGTGGGAGAGGGAAAGCTTTGAATCGATGTCGGATGAATACCGGGAATATCAAAGTCATCTGGCTGAGTTGCCATTAGGGCAATATATTCAAAAGATGTATCGTAATGAGCGCAATGCCCGTGTTGATTGGCGCGGTGTATAAAATTAAAAATGAAATAAAAAAACGCGCATAAAGCGCGTTTTTTTATGAGATTAGAATTAACTCCAAGGGCTGGTTTGATCAATATCACTTGTTTTACTGAAGCCACTGAGCAGTGAGCTAAAGTCAAACTTCGGCAGGGAACTACCACTTGAGATATTGGTAATAGTTTCTTTAATGGTTGGGAGGATTTCAGTAATGCTGATATTCGTAGCCGTATCAGTATTACTAATGCCGGAAATCAATTCGCTAAGATCAGGCAGTTGTAGGGACGAGTTGTTACCGACTAAATTGCCAAGACTATCCGTGAATGCATCCAGACCTAAACCCTCTAAGCTTGGCACGCCAGAACCGAGTGACCCGAGCAGGTCGCCAATTTCAGGAAACTGAACATCATCCAGAAGATCCGAGAATTGACCTTCGCTATCAATCAGCGCAATCACTGGTTTTAGTGCTGTAATCACATTGTTGAGGTCGCTGGATAAGGTGAGCAGTAATGGGTTATTCACAAAATCCAGCACCACTTGTACGCCATTCAAGACATCGTAAAGAGAATTCACGATTTCTGCCTGATCAGCGTCAAGAACGTCACTATTCGCTAATAGATTCAACAGTGGATTGATGCCTTTTAGTACATCTGCGATGGTGTCTGGCACATTACCTGAACCTGCAGAACTGATTGCAGATACCAATGTAGTCACACTACCAACCACTGTTGGTAAAACTTGGGTAAGCTGCTCCATATCAATGGATGAGTTACCTGTATCAATCGATGCAAGCAGTGGCATCAGGCTTTGCGTTACAGTTTGCGCAATGGTGCCCGTATCGATATTGCCTGAATTGCTGATTAGACCACTGAGCAAATTGGTAATAGCACCGATATCAAGGTCACTGCTTGCATTGCTTATTAAGTTACTGGCTAACAGATTGACTGAACTGGTATCTAAACTACCTGTTGAGCCACCGATCAATCCGCTGATCAAGTCAACAATTGCACCGATGTCGAGATCACTAGCGGCATTGCCACTGATGAGACCACCGACTAGATTGGCAATTTGACCAATATCTACATCGCCAAGTCCGCCAGAACCACCAATTAAGCCACTAACCAGTTCAGCAATTTGTGCGATATCAATATCACCACCTTGAATGAGACCACTGACGATACCGACGATGGCACCAATGTCTGTTCCACCAAGACCACCAGTACCTCCAATCAGGCCACTCAGCAGTTGAGTGATTTGGGTAAGATCAAGGTCGCCACCTTGCAATAAGTTGCCAGCCAGTTCAGCAATTTTACTAAGATCTAGATTACCAGTACTGCCACCCATCAATCCACTGACCAATTTGATAACTGCATTTAAATCCAGGGTTGATGTATTACTACCCATTAAACTGCCAAGTAGATTGCTGATTGAACCTATGTCAAAACTGCCACCATTGGCTTTCGTTAATTGGCTAATTAAACTGTTGATATCAAGTTTAGAAGCATTTGAGCCTGTAAATTGGCTAATTAAATCAGTGAGGGAACTGGAAGCTAAACTCTTGCCAGAAAGCAGGCTGTTTAAGAGAGAATCTAGGGAAGGGGTAGAGGGGGTAGAACCTGTAATAGAACCAATAATGCCAGAAAGACTGCCACCCAATAAACCACCAAGTAAACTCGTATTTTGTATCTCTGTCGTGAGCACTGGACTGAGTTTAGTTTTAATTGAACTAAGAATACTAAAAGCCATAATCGTTTTGCGAATTTTTATGTTGTTATGTTTGTTGTGTGTTTTAGATAAACCGCTCAATTCTTATTCAATTTCTATACAAGTGTAAATCTAAGTTGGATTAATCATGCTTTGAAAATCCAGTTATCAGCGTCATAGTTTTTATTCATAAATAGTTTAGTGATAAATAAGAATGATTTATTTAAAAAGAGACGTTTATCGAAAATTTGTTTTATACGACGAATAACCATAAACATGGTTTAAAACTGGTTATTGAGATGTTTCTGGCATTTTTTTTCAAATAACTGGTAATTTATGAAAAATTTATCAATACTATCAGCAAAACAATGATGTATTTGAATAAAATGGCAAGAGATTAAAGATGGAATTAGATCGTTTTGATAAGCACATTCTTGAAATTTTGACCCATGAAGATGTCAATCTGAATGAACTCTCGGAGAGAGTAAATTTATCTGTGAGTTCGGTACACCGCAGGATCAAGCATTTGATCGATCATAATATTATCAGTGGCTTGAAGCGCGAGATTAATTATCAAAAATTGGGCTTTAGTCTGCATGTGCTGTTGCAGGTTTCCTTAAGCAAGCATGATAGCGATACTTTTGCCAAATTTTTAGAAGAATTAGAAAATATTCCGGAAGTCATTAATGCTTTCCTGGTGACAGGACAGTCTGCGGATTTTATTGTCGAAGTTGTGGCACGTGATATGGAAAATTATAGTCAGATTCTATTAAGCCGAATCGGCAAGATCGAGCATGTCGTAGCACTGCATTCCAGCTTTGTGATCAAGGAATATAATGTTTTTAACTGTAGTGGTCTTTTAAATAAGGTTTAAAATTCCAGGCATTTTTTAACACATATAAAAAACGCACCCGAAGGTGCGTTTTGATCTCATAGAAGATTAGGCATCGAGTTGCGCTAAAACTTCATCAGAGAATTCAACGTTGGTATAAACGTTTTGAACATCGTCTAGGTCTTCAAGCATATCGATCATTTTCATGATTTTTTTCGCTTGGTCGATATCTGTGATTTCAGCTTTGGTAGATGGGCTCATCACCACTTCAGCGTTATCAGATTTTAAACCTGCAGCAGCTAAAGCATCTTGTACTGTACCGAAGCTTTCAGGCGTAGTGATCACCAGGATTTCATCTTCATCCACTTCAATGTCTTCAGCACCCGCTTCAAGTGCTACTTCCATGATTTGATCTTCTAAAGACACATCTTCAAAAGTAATTTCGCCACGTTTAGTGAATAGGAAGGATACTGAACCGTTGGTACCGAGGTTACCATCAGTTTTAGTAAAGCAGTGACGTACATCAGGAACCGTACGGTTCAGGTTATCTGTCATGGTTTCAACAATAACCGCAACGCCGCCTACGCCATAACCTTCATAGGTTACTTCTTTAAGATCGTCGTTATCTTCACCACCGGCACCACGCTGAATCGCGCGATTGATCACATCACGTGTCATGTTTACAGATAATGCTTTTTCTACAACAGCACGTAGACGAGGATTACTACCCGCATCAGCGCCACCGAGTTTAGCAGCAGTTGTTAATTCACGAATGTACTTGGTAAACAACTTACCACGACTGGCATCTTGTTTTGCTTTACGATGCTTAATATTGGCCCACTTGGAATGACCCGCCATGCGAAATATGCTCCTTGTAGATTGGCTGTATGCCTATCGAATTGCGCCGATTCTACCATAAGCTCTTTTTTTGAAAAAAGAGTCTGGATTTGAGATTTAATGATAATGCCAAAAAAATAGGCAATAAAATAGAAAGGCAAAGCAATAAATGTAAATAAAAACTTAAGAAAATACCTAAATAAGAAAAGGGCAGAAGAAACATTATTCTCAAGCCCTTTTATGGAAAGTTTATTCCGGGATAATGATATCCAGACCAACATTCTCTTTATAGAGCTGCTTGATTAAAGCCAGATCATGCGCGAGATCAGTCGGGTAGATTTTGCCAAAAATCCCGCCTTGCTTGGTCTTGGAATTGGCGTACATAAGCACAATTGGCACATTGGCAGCTTTGGCAATATGCCAGAAACCGGTACGGATCGGTTTACGCGCTTCACCATTTTTGGCACGGGTGGCTTCAGGTGCGATCACCAGATTGAATTTTTCATTATTCTGAAAATGTTCAACCATTACGCTGACAATATCTTTATTGGCTTTACGGTCGACCGCGATACCACCCATGGCTTCCAGAATTGGTTTCATTGGGCCTTTGAACAGTTCTTTCTTGATCAGGGTATGAATTTTGATGTCATACATTTTAAAGAGTGCCAAAGATAGAACTGCATCCATCATGGATGTATGTTCAAATCCGACAATGACCTGTTTATCTTCGAGTACATCGGGTTCGACATGATATTGCCAACCGGCAAGTTTAAATGCAGATTCGCCAATAAATTTGTTTAGCATAAGTAGAAAGAAATAAGAGCTAACGGTATGAACTGCATAATTTCTTCCTGTTCTTATTCACAGTCAATAGGCTTTATTTCAAATTCATTAATAATATGAAAAATCCAAGATCAAAAAAGTATATTCAATAGTTTTTTAAGACCTGAAAGATATAAATAAATACTTAATAATCCTTAGAAAATATCATCTTATATAAAATAAGTCTTAAAATGATGAAAAAATGACTATCCAGCACAAATTTTAGTTATTAGACTTTTGTCGAAGAAAAGAAGAAATTGTGTCTTTTCTATTTTCTGGTCATTTTCTCTCTGAGATTGAAACCTATGACGTATATTACAGCTTTCATGTTCTCAATGCTTCTTTTAGCACTAGTTATTGTATGGTCTTTAATCGAAATCTATATGGATTTGCGTAAAGACGAGAAATTGGAATCAGAATTTTAGCCTTTATAGATTTTTAAAGAATATTTCCTGTGATTATATTTCCATATATAATAGTTGGTATTTTTATTGATTATGGATATATTGAGACGTAAAAGCGATCAATTTATCGATTTGATATTCGAATAATTAGCGTAGCTCTCTTTATTTTAGATAGAAAATATAGATGTCATATTAGGGCTTTGCTAACTCAAATTAGACTGAAGTCTTAAATCCTAAACAGGGCAGTTATTAAGGATAAAAAATGATTGCTGGCTAAGTGTGCAAGCAGCAAGAAAAGTACTTGTTTTTTGATCTAATCTTGGCTAGTATTCAATGCGCCTGAACTAGTTGAAATATAACAAATTCAGTCTATATAGGGCCTATAGCTCAGTTGGTTAGAGCAGCGGACTCATAATCCGTTGGTCGACAGTTCAAGTCTGTCTGGGCCCACCAAATTTATCAAGCACTTAGAAGCATTACTTCTAGGTGCTTTTTTAATTCCAGATTCTATGTAAGCACTATGTAATTAATTAAAATAAAGCATAGAAGCAGAGCCATGTATATTTTCCGTCTATATAGGAAATAGAATAACTTCATAAAAGGTAGGATTTTGGTAGGTAGTCTTCTCTATAGATTTATTCCATACTTCTATTACGGTGAGAGCCCCTAGTAATAATAGAGAAATGGTAGAAGGAATCAAACCATAGCTTTTAAGGAAATTACAGATTAAAAAAACGGTTTACTTATCCCTTATGTTTATTTTATAAAAATAGAGATACACAAGTAGTCAAAATCTTTAAAACGGCGCTGTAAGCCTCTATGTAAGTCAACTCTCCACTCGATGGACTTACATTTTTTTACAACCCTGCTCACGCTTTTTGAAAGCGGGCCAAGAAAACGTATCCCCATACGAGCTTTTGGCTTATCCTAAATCCTTGAGAGGATAAGGAGCAGGCGTTGTTCTTTTTTCAAAATTTTAATGAGCTCAAAACAGGAACTAAATATTTTTATTTTAGAATAGAATCATATATCTTGCTATAAGTGATTTCTGTCCTCAATTTATTAAATGGAAATATATAAAAATTATAGTGTTAAGGTTCTTTAGGATTTTTAATTTTTAGTTCAATTGAAATTTATTACAAGTTTAAAAATTAAAATTAAATAAAGTCTAATATTTAAAGTTTCTGAACTTTAAGTAATATCTGATGCACTGACTGACTCTTTGGCATCAGTTCAATCAAGCGTTTTACTGCATCAATTGCTTCTGGGAAACGTGCTACATGTTTAAGCAATATATCCGTTTCATTGGCTTTAAAAATAGCATCACTGAGTCGTAGTTCCAGACAATTCCGCCAAGCACATAGAAATGGACTTTCAGTCTTTGCCAAGAATACACCTGTATATAGTTTCAAAGCAGAATCGATATAACCGGCATCCAGAGACTGTTCTGTTTGCAGGAAATCATTTTCTACATGAGCAAGTATACGATAAGGCCGTGAACCCAGCATGCCACCTAATAGATCTCTAAGTTGTGACATTTCTGCTTTTAAGGTGCCCATACTCACTTTGCGTTCGCCATAGACGGCCTGATGCAGATTATCCAGACTTAAACCTTGTGGACATAAAGCTAAAATCGCAAGAATTTCAGTCTGACGTGGCGTAATTGTTAGAGCTTTACCATTAAAAATGACCTGCGGGACAGAAAAGGCACGAATATATAAATGCTGTCTTTGTGATTCCAATAAAGCAGATTGAATAATGGAGGCACAGCGTTCTGCTGCCAGTAGTCCAAAACTATTATGCTTTTGCCATTCAGTGGACAAGGCAATTACACCCAGAATGTGTTTGGAATACGGATCAATAATGGGTGCAGCATAACAGGCCATATCTTGGACCGATGGCATGTAATGTTCGCTAGAAAACACACAGCTAGACTGTTGGGTTTTGATCGACAGCGCGAGAGCATTGGTGCCGACCAGTTCTTCACGCCACTGACCACCTTCAATGAGATGCACATTTTCAGCCACCTTACGCATTTCAGGACTGGATGCTGTCCACACTACAGTGCTACCTACATCTCCTAGAGCTAATACCATAGAAGACTGTTCGGCAATGTGTTTAAGGTTCTCAGCGCAATATTGCAAAGCATGACTTAAAGTTGAGGGTGAACGCACTTTCTTGAGATCGAGGAGTGGGGCAGCTAAACGATCTTTGGGGATATGAGCTACAGACGAGCGCTGCCATGAACTGACAATGCTCTGTTCTAGCTGTGCAGCATGAGATAGCGACAAACTACTGCTTTGGCTTAGCTGATCAATTTTTTGTCTGTGTAGTATCAGATTTTGCTCTGTCATCATTCCTTATTCTCACAATAATTCATGATTTACACCCATTGTAATTATTATTGTTTTTATGAAGAATCAAAAGAAATGTAAACCTGTCGTATTTCAAACCTTTTTCTAACTTTATGACGATTATCTTAATCTAATAATATGAAGAAGTACCTTATACCATAGCTGTAGATGCGACTTCGTCACATTAAAATAGGTACAGGTAATACATATGCGTGATATTGATCCGAATTCGCTTGGTCTAAAAATTCATTATAAAAATCTTTTAGTGGGTAATAGATCATTCTAAGTAAAGGCGAAAAATATTTTGATCATTTCTTCTTAGCAAGTACTAAAGCAGATTCTGGTTCACTTTTTTATGATCTTTTTCAAACTAAAAAGCAGCTTTCAAATTTCAATTTTATAGAGAAAATTTAAGGAATTTCTAAAAGCATTAAATACTGGCTAGTAGTTAGCTGCACTGTAATGATGCCGGCAAAATTATTTGAACGAATTTATAGAAAGCCTGAATCTATCTTCAGTTTTTTTCGAATCTCTCTAAGCCTGATATTGACTGAATCAGGCGTTATATAGCCTATAGAATAGTTTAAAGCTCAATTTATTGTCTTGTAAAAACCTTATTGATTAAAGATAACTTCTATAAATCAGTAACCTATGAAATGATGATATTTGAATAGAAAGAAAACTTTAAAAAGCAGACGAAGTGTATTTGACAGAATGTAAAAATATGTTAATAAATATAATATGATTTTTAAACCAAAAATCATGGATGTTTCAGGAAGAAAGATCAGGAAGCTGATAAAAAATAATTACAGGAGTTTTAGCAATGCTTCAATTATTAAAAAAAATATTTTGTCTGCACATTTATGAATACCAGCAAATGGAGGAAATTGGGGCAGATTGGGAATGCCGCAAATGTGGTACCCAAAGAGATTAAAAAATACTGCAAGAAAAAGTGAGCGATATGCTCACTTTTTTATATCCATTATATTTAATCTAAACTCATATCCATTAAAATCATTACCAGTACCACATGATGAGAAGGCTTAAATGAGCAAAGATTTCCATGCCAAAACCTATATTGTAGATGAAAATCTGGCTGACACTTTACACTGGTTAAGCCTGCATCAGGACTGTTATGACTCTTTTAGTTTTGATGCACTGACGCAGGAACTGGTCGTACATCATGCCAATGGAACAGACCAGATCCGGATCGGTGATTATCTCAATGCCAGTTATGGCATTTTAATTACTGCACATAACTTTTCAGCATCTTGAATTATTTCAATTAACTTGCCATTGCATCAGTCGCCAATGCGCGGATGCTTGGCTTAGGTTGTTCTGCTACCAGTCCCAATTTTTCAAAGAGCTGTTGGTCACGACCTTTGGCTGTATTTGGAGTCGTTAGCAGTTTTTCGCCTGAGAAAATCGAGTTGGCACCTGCCATAAATGCCAATGCCTGATCTGAGTCAGTCAGTGATTCACGGCCTGCCGAAAGACGAATATAACTTTTTGGCATCAGAATGCGGGCCACTGCAATAGTTCGAATCCATTCAATCACATCCAGTTTTTCAACATCTGCCATCGGTGTGCCTTCAATTGGCACTAGCATATTGATGGGCACAGATTCTGGGTGAATCGGAAGTGTAGAAAGCTCAAATAATAAACCGATCCGGTCATTACGACTTTCACCTAAGCCGACAATGCCACCACTACACACTTTTAAACCCGCTTGACGCACATGGTCCAATGTATCTAGTCGGTCATCAAAGCTGCGGGTACTGATAATATGTGAATAGTATTCACGTGATGTATCCAGATTGTGATTGTAATAATCCAGTCCAGCATCTTTTAGACGTTCTGCCTGTGAGGCATTCAGCATGCCTAAAGTCATACAGGTCTCTAGTCCAAGTGCTTTGACTTCACGTACCATGTCCAGTACATAAGGCATATCACGTTCATGCGGATTACGCCATGCTGCTCCCATGCAGAAGCGTGAACTGCCAGAGGCCAGAGCTTCTTTTGCTTCCTGAATTACTTTTTCTACTGCAATGCGTTTTTCCGCTTCGAGTTTGGAATCATAATGTGCGGACTGAGAACAGTATTTGCAATCTTCCGGGCATTTACCGGTTTTAATAGAGAGCAGGGTACTGACCTGAACGGTATTGGCATCAAAATATTGACGATGAACCTGTTGAGCCTGAAAGATTAAGTCCATTAAAGATTGTTGATATAGGGCTTCAATTTCTGCACGAGACCAATCATTACGTATTGGATCAATACTGTTCATCTGTCCATCCTTGTTCATATTTATTTATCAGGCTCCATCTTAAGTAAAAGTATCGCCATCTTCATTAGCAAAATATGACCTTATAGAAAAAACAAAACCCACACAAGGTGAGCTTTGTAGTTGAACTCTTGATCGGAGTTTATTCACGATGATTTCCGTGAATATTCTGGTTTTGTAAATCACTACGATGTTGCTTGTTTAATACACGTTCATCTTGTTCGTGCTGGTTATTTTTTGGAGAGCCAAGCGGGCCATGTTGTGACTGCTGCTGTTGCTGTTGTTGCTGCTTCTGGTGTTGATGTTGCAACTCTTCAAGCTGTTCCTGATTTTGATGTTGTGTATCAGATGACTTTTGCATATCCACCTCCGGCTTTATTTCTATTCTTTTTCCTTTATGCCATAGCTTGCACAGTAACTGTGTAAGGCTTTGACGAGAAAATGTGAACCGAAGTAAAAATTGAAAATTACCGGGATTTTGCCAGTTGTTCCTGTATGGCCCAGTCAATATGAACTTGTACAATCTCATCATGTTGATTCTGCTGAGCTTGTAATGCCTGGACAATCTGTGGATCAAAAGGCGCATTACCCAAGCCGATCGCAATATTGCGCATAAAGCTCTGATAGCCGGTACGGCGTAATGGACTGCCTTCAGTTGAGCTTAAAAATGTAGCTTCATCCCATTGCCAGAGATCCAGTAAACTCACTTGATCCAGTCCATGTCGGGGGTGAAAATCTTCAATATTAGTTTTTTGAGCAAAGCTGTTCCACGGACAAATCAACTGACAATCATCGCAACCGAAGACCCGGTTACCAATCCCTCGACGTAACTCCTCTGGAATGATCCCTTTATACTCAATGGTTAAATAAGCAATACAGCGACGTGCATCCAGCATATACGGTTCAACAATAGCCTGTGTCGGACAAATATCAATACAGGCTGTGCATGAACCACAATGTTTGCTTGCAGGCTCATCAAAGGGCAGTTCCAGTGAGCTAAACAGCTCACCTAAAACAAAGAAAGACCCGGATTTTTTATGGATTAATAAAGTATGTTTACCGGTCCAGCCCATGCCCGCACTTTCGGCCAGGGATTTTTCAAATACAGGAGCAGAGTCTGCAAAGGGGCGGGATTCAAATTCACCGACTTTTTCCCGAATTTTAGAAGCCAGCATTTTTAGGCGCCCGCGCATGGTCTTATGATAGTCACGACCACGGGCATAACGGGCAATAATCGCAGAATTTGGTGCATAGGGCACTAGACGCGGTTCTGGAAGATCGACCAGATAATCCATTCGTACACAGATCACGGATTTGGTATTGGGAATAAGCAGTGTGGGATCGGCACGTTTTTCCAGATTTTCTTCCAAAAACTTCATATCACCGTGATAGCCGCGGTCTAAATATTCCTGCAAGCGGACTAATTCTGCTTGAGCATCCGGTTGGGCAATGACACAATCAGAAAAACCCAGTTCTCGTGCCTGCGCTTTGATCCACGCTTTCAGTTCATGAGGATCTTGTTGATAAACTTGGATTTGCGCTTGGGAATCGGGTGTTGTCATAAACCAGAAACAGGAAATAAGAAATGCAGCAGCAAGTTTATCATAGCCGCAATATACAAGCATGGGAGCAGCGCTGGTTTGGCAAGCAAAATAGTTCTTATGGTTTGATGCAACAGGTAGCATGGTCGATTGCGCAGCGACTCATCCCTTTGTTGGAACAACAGCAATTGACCCGAATCGCTGTGTGTTGCGGTCAGGGTAATAATGCCGGTGATGGTTATCTGATAGGTAAATATTTAAAACAGGCCGGTTTTGAAATAGATATTTATGCAGCAGAACCCAATCCATCACAGGATCTGGCTCAAGCAATCCGGGAAACTCAGCAAATCGGTATACCCACTTATTCAGGTTTTAATTTTCAGAAACAATATGATGTCTATATTGATGCCTTATTTGGGATCGGCTTGAACCGTGATCTGAATGAAAATTGGCAACAGATTATTCAAAGCATTAATGCCCAGCAAGGTCTTAAAATTGCAGTGGATATTCCAAGCGGACTGCATGCCAATACCGGACAGTCTTTGCCGGTTGCCATTAAGGCAGATCATAGTTTTACTGTTTTAGGTTTAAAGGCGGGACTATTTACCGGACGAGGCAAAGAATATGCCGGCAAGGTAGAGGTCATCTCGGTTATTCCTCCCGATGCTGAACTTGTGCCGATAGCTCAAATTTCCTCGACTCAAATTCATCTGCCTAAACGTGAAGCTTTTGGACATAAGGGCAGTTATGGGCATGTGCTCGTAATTGGGGGGCATGCCGATATGGGCGGTGCGGTCATTATGGCAGCTGAGGCAGCCTTTGCTGCCGGTGCAGGTAAGGTCACTGTGGTTTGTGATGCCAAACATCATACTGCCATTTTGTCACGTGCTCCGAATATCATGCTGCGTGATATTAATGCGCTAGATGCTGAGCAACGCCAAGCTTTAGTTCGTCATGTGGATGCTGTCTGTTTTGGTATGGGGTTAGGACGAGATACTTGGGCTGAACAGCAATATAAATACTGGTTTGACCTGATTCAGCAATCAGAACTGGAGACAGTTCTCGATGCAGACGCCTTGTGGTTTCTGGCAAAATCACCACAAAAGTTGAATGCCCATACTTATGCAACACCACATCCGGGTGAAGCGGCTACTTTGTTAGAAATGAAAGCATCAGAAGTCGAAGCAGATCGTATTCAGGCAATTCAACAGCTCCAGCAAAAATATCAGGGACAATGGGTGCTCAAAGGTTCAGGTAGCCTGATTTTAGAAGATGCTCTTTTCATCTGTACCGCAGGCAATGCCGGTATGGGAACCGGAGGAATGGGAGATGTACTTGCTGGCATGATCGCAAGTTTGAAAGCCCAATTTAAAGATGCCACCCATTTACATGAAATCGTAACTTTGCACGCACTTGCCGGTGATGTATTGGCGAAAAAAGGTGAACGTGGCTTGCAGGCGCAAGATATGAAACATGCCATTTACCAGGTTGTGAACCACTAAGGACAATAAAAATGCAGGCCATTCATTTGATCATTCAGGGCAAAGTGCAGGGCGTGGGCTACCGTCGCTGGTTTGAACAACAGGCAATTCAATTAGGTTTAAAGGGTTTTGTGCGTAATCTGGAAACAGGCGAAGTCGAGGCTGTCATTGTTGGGAAGGAAGCGATTGTTCAGGACATGATCCAGCTCAGCAGAACTGGATCACAACGTGCAGAAGTCACTGCAATTCATCAGCAGAGTTTGAATCTTCAAGACGCTGATTTTCAAGATTTTAAAGTATTAACTGAAGACTAACGGCGGCGGGTGCTGACCCGACTGCGCCCACGTGCCATACCACCCAAGGCATTCAATACAGCCATTTTACTCATGCTGCCTGAAGCATGAGCATGACAAATCGCAGCAGCAAGTGCATCGGCAGCATCTTGTTGCGGTTTGATTGTCAGGTTCAGAATACGCATAACCATCATCTGAACCTGTTCTTTGTCTGCAGCGCCATAGCCCACAACAGACTGTTTGATCTGCCGTGCCGTATATTCGGCAACTTTCAGATCCAGATTCACCAAGGCTGCGACTGCCGCACCACGAGCCTGACCCAGTTTGAGAGCAGAATCCGGATTTTGTGCCATAAACACCTGTTCCACCGCAGCCTCGGTCGGGCCGTAAAATTTGACAATCCGTTCGACACCAGCAAAGATTCGTTTTAAACGTTCAGGCATTTCCGCTGTTTCAGTTCTAATCGTTCCTGCATCAACAAAAGTGAGTTTTGAACCTTCTTTTTGGATGATACCGTAACCTGTTAGACGCGAACCGGGATCAATCCCAATAATTAATGACATGCCTGCACTTTAAAAATAAAATAATGCCCATATTGTTACATAAGCGTATCAAAAAAGCTTGATCCTGATGAAGCAGTTGATTACAGCATCCTAATATTTATTTTACTGAGATTAGATTAATTTTCATGAAATTATTTCTTATTATCCTGGCCGGCTTAGTCCTCGAAGTATTTGTATGGATTGGCGTGGGTGACCTTGTCGGGAGCATGTGGTACGTATTTTTCTGGTTCGTGGCGGCTTTCTTTATCGGTATGAACCTGATCCGGAAATATTCGGCCGGCGTTATGCCACAAATGCAGCAAATGCAGATGGGACAGATGAGTGCAGATCCGGCATTATCAAATAATTTGCCTAAAATCTTAGCCGGCTTTTTCCTGCTGATTCCTGGTTTGATTAGTGATGTGCTTGCGGTATTAATGCTGATTCCACCTGTACAACGTGCTTTCCAGGCAGCCATGATGAAAATGATGATGAAACGTCAGCAAGCCATGATGGAAAAAATGATGGGTGGCATGATGGGCGATGTCGGTGGTGGTGCAGGCCAAAACCCGTTTGCTGAAATGATGCGTCAAATGCAGGATATGCAGAACCAGCAGGGTGGTCATGGCGATTCAACCATTATTGATGGTGAAGCTCGTGAAGTGACCCCGGAAGCCAAGAAAATTGAAATGAAAGATGTGAACAAGAAATAAAATCACGCTTTCAATATAAATACTTCAAGCCGAATCTCATGATTCGGCTTTTTTACTGGAACTTTCTAATTTCATTAAACAAAAGTTATAATAGTTTTTTTACCATTTGATCTTTTTTAAATGTCCTTGCTTTTTACCATCTGTTTTCTGCATTTTGTTGCTCAATTAAGCCCGGGTCCTGACATTTTACTTATCGCAAAAAGTGCTGCTTCTACGACACGTATGAATGCCTTAAAGGTGATTGCCGGAATTTCAGCGGGGATCGTGGTTTGGGTGATATTGACGCTAGCTGGCTTTACCGTACTGATCGATCAGTTTCCCTGGATTCAGCAAGTATTGATGGTCATCGGTGGGCTATTTTTGGCCAAAATGGGCTGGGCCATGCTAAAAAGTGGCTGGCAAAGTTTTCAGAACAGACATCAAACTCAAGATGATTTAAATACGGTAGAAGCACCAAAAAGTTATTTTATGCAGGGTTTATTGACTAATCTGTCGAATCCTAAAACCCTGATCTATTTCAGTAGCGTATTTTCACTTGCACTGAGTTCATCAGCTTCTGATTATTTAAAAGCGCAACTGGCAGTGATTATTCCGCTGCAAACATTTATCACTTTTACTTTACTGATGCTGTTAATTTCCCATCCTAAAATTAAAGAGGCTTACCAGCGATCAGGAAGTTATATCGATATGATTTCAGGCGGATTATTCCTGATTTTTGCAGTCTGGTTATGGTATGACGCGCTAGTTCTAATGAACTAAAAATCTTAATTTGATGGAGTGACAGAGGAGTTTTCGTTAGAAAGCTGCTGTGCAGCGGAAGCGTCAGAAACTGGATGATCCTGTTTCTGCACTGGAGACTGATAACGATTCGGTTTAAGGGTGGCCTCAGTATTTTCCGAACCCTGATAACTGCGACTGCGATTGGCACGCTCACGTAAGCCGCCTTTTTTAATTAACTGAACCATTTTCATCTCTCACTGCAAGATGACTTATTGTAATTCAAATTTTCTATTCTGGCAGCGTTTCATATTCAAGTTAAAAACGCATAAAAAAGACCTGATCCAAGTCAGGTCTTGCTGGAGGATAAAAAATTAGCGCGGACGTTTATTATCTTGTTGCAGCACATCAAATAAAGACGACTGAGCTGGCACTTCCTGCTGCTGTGACTGGATATAAACATGCATTACCTTGAACGCGATTGCAGTAACCAGACAGGCCACCAGACATAAAATCCAAAAACCATAAGGGCTGCGAATATTATGTGAGCCACAGGCATGACATTCTTTTTGGCCAGCTTCCACAACTTTATCGCAGCACGCACAGTGATATTGATAGTACATTGCTAAGCTCCATTACATTTCTGATATTTTTTTTGTTATCTTTCACGGACTTTTATTTCAGGTCTGCATGTCATGTTAATGATGCAATTAGACGCTGACAAGTCATATAACAAAAAGTTACCCAAGTCTCAGTGAGGAAAACAAATAATAATTGGCTAAGTACATAACATCATTAAGTTATTCCGAGAAATTTCTCTGGAATAATTAACTATGCTATCTATCAATTCATAAGCAATTTTTGAACCAGTTCGAGTGGAGCTTAAGAACAACAAGTATAAAATGGGAAATAGACAGGGCAAAAACTTAGATGAATTGATCTGCCCTAAAAAATAGAATGATATGGAATATATTTTGCTTATTTTTTAACTATTCGTTGCACTGTATTAAGTCTATAAAAATGTTTAATTTCAATAATTTTTATGAAAGTGCATTATAAACTTAAGGAACAATACTGATCTCATGAAGAAAATATCACTGTTTTTATCATCCTTGCTCTATATGAGCAGTCTTTATGCACAATCGGATATTGAAAAGGAAGTTATTGCCCAGTTTCAGCAGGATTTTAATGCGCAAAATTATGCAGCAATTTTTGAAAAGTTTTCACCTGAAGCGAAAAAAGCGATTCCTTTAAATATGTTTGAAAAAGTCTCTAAAGACTTACAGCAGCAACTCGGCAAAATACAAAGTCTTAAGTATAACCCGAATCCTGCTTAAGCCGATGACTTCATAATTTGAATTATTGGCTTATTTTTATGGATCAGTTGATATGCACACAAGGACGCGTAAATCCCTCCTAGAAATCCATGAACACTACGTGCTTTGCTTGTCAATAAATTGTACTGACCTTTCAATAAACTGAATAAAGTCTCTATCTTATTGCGCTGTTTTAAGTGATATTTATCTGACTCAGAAAGTTGTATAGCCTGCATATTTTTTCGATGATAGGTAATTAAATCA